>JAKART010000194.1 GCA_021819255.1 Acidobacteriota bacterium | reverse complement strand
AGATACTGACTTGAGGCGGGGTCAGGGTGGGCACAGCGAAGCTCATCATGTTGAAGAGGCTGTACTCCAGCATCAGCTCCTGCGGGCTCATCCCGCTGCTCTTGGCGCGGTACGAGCTGTTGTCGTCGACGCACTCGTTCGGGAAGACCGTGGAAGCGCTCTCCTCGGCGTTGTCGACGTGATACTCGTTGTACATCACCTGGCCGAACTGCGAACAACTGGCATTCTGGCAGACCGGGGCGTAAAACGAGAGTTGCATGACGTAGTTGTAGGTGTCGTCCGTGGCCCAGGAGAGGGTGTTATACGCCGGGTCGACGCCGGACTGATTGTTCCACACATAGTTGAGCGTGGTGGACCCTTGCTGGGTTGTGGCCCCGAGGTTCTGAAGCCACTCCGCCAGCGTGGCGCCGTCGGGAAAGCCTTGGTTGATGGTTACCGGGACACCCTTTGTGTTCTGATACTGGCTGGAGCCGCTGTTATTCCAACCCTCCACAGCCAGCGCGGTGTCGTAGACCAAGCTGTCCTGGCTCGAACTCACGTTGTTCGGGTTGTCGATGTAGAAGGCGCTATGATGCGTGGCGAAGATCCGTCCGCCCGAGTTGATGAACCCGGCGGCGTTGGTCTCCCCCTGAAGACTCGTATAGTTATTGGGATCGGCCTGGCAGGGCAGCATCAGCACGTTGTAATCGTCTGCAAACAGGTCGGCGCTGGTGGCGACGGCCGTTCCGCTGCCCGTGCCCATCAGGACGCTCTCCAGATGCGGTGGACTCACTGGCTGCGTGGACGTGTAGTAGCTTGGCGCCGAGACGCCCGAGTTGCCGATGCCGTTGTACAGATTGACGCGCCCGGTGGGTCCGGCGGAGGGATCGGAGCTGGTGCTGTTGATGCCCACGCTCAGGTCCGTGAACTCGGAGTCGCTGATGCCCGCCTTGCGCAGCGTACACTCCAGCGCGTCTATCTCGCCGGTCGCCAGGGCGATGTGCGGAATGTCACCCTCCCCCTGGTTACGCGCAAAGCGAACCGTGGTCGGCTCGCTGTAGCCGCTCAGCGCCGAGCTTCCGCCCTGGGTTACGTTGCTGGAGCTGAGCCCGGATGGCTCGGTCTCCGTCGCCCCGACGGCGGTGGTCGAGGGCGGGCTGGCCGGAGCCGAAAACAGAGCCGTATTGCCGCAGGCGGTCACCTGGGCGATGACAAACTGACGCCGCCAGCGGCCGGACTGAATCACCAGCGGAACGTTGGTCCCGGCCGGAACGTCGGAGAGAGTGAAGGAGCCGTTGATGCCGGTGGTGGTCTGCACCAGCGGCGAGCCGCTCACCAGGTTGGCGTAGCTGTCCAGCACGGGATTCGCCGTGTTCACTCCGTCGGTAAAGGGCTGGACGGCGGCTCCAGGAACGTAGACGAGAATGTTGGGGAGGGGGTTGATTCCGGCAGGATCGTAGGCGGTGCCGCTGATGGTTGTGGTCTCCCCTGCCGGACAGACCACCTGCGCGTAGCTGGATTGAGCCCGAGCCGCAGCCGGCCCCAGCAGCAAGACCAAAGGCATCGCCGCCGCCAGGACCGGCCGCCAACGGCCATCCCGGAGCGCAAGACGCTGAGCGGCCTCACGAATCCACGGATCTCGCATGGTTACTAAAGAAGAAACTTTAGTGTTTATCGGCGGACTCGGCTTTGAAGATCGATTTGGAATCGTCAGGGAACAGCGGACAGTCTCTTCCCCCTGGGTTCGCTCGGAGGCCGGTCGCTGCCGACCCCAAGGCCGGGGTCCGGGAGCGGGTGGACTCCAGAGCCGGCCAGTCTATCGATCGATGTCTTCAACTTATGTATTTTGAGGAGGTTGCCTGTCGACGGGCAGGAGAGGTCGCGTTCGCGCGTAGGGCGTTCTCCCGGGCGAGACGGGATCCAGCAGCCAGATGGGGTCCGGGAGCCAGGTTCAGGAGCCAGGTTGAAGATACACCCGCGGCAAGATCTTCCAGACGTCCCGTAACGCAACACAAACGACAAGACGGGCTGCCGGTCAGCACCGGAGGCGGAGGCAGCGCTTGAAGCTGGGTCCAGGACGTCAGCGCCGATCCGCTGCGCTTCGGGCGCGCTCTCAAGCTGTGTCTGGGCGGGATGATGGTGGCGTTCTGAAGGTCCCGGCTCAGCGCCGGTCTCTGCGGAATGCGCGAACAAAGTTGCTTGCCGCGAAGTAGGCAAAGGCCAGCGAGGCTGCACCAAGCAGATAGAACCTCTCGGCCGGGTGCGAGTATGGCGGCAGGCGCAGGGCGGCGCGCTGCTGCCAGACCCCCTGGAGCAGGAAGAGCGCCATCATGGCGAAGAGCAGCCCGGTAACCTGCAACCATACCACGCTGGAGAACCGCGCCAGGGGGGACCAAAGGGAGCGCCCCAGATGCTTGACCTCGCGGGCCGACGGAACCACCGAAGGCTTGGCCGGAGGCGGCGCGGGGCTGGGCGCCGCAGGCTTGACCGGGGGAGCCGTGGGAGGGGTTGCCGCAGAGGGCGCGCGAGCTGCGTCCGCAGCCAGCAGCAGCGTCTTCGCGGCGTGGCGAGCGCCGTATCCCAGTGCGCGACCGAATCGGACCCTGTCCATAACGCTACCAGTGTAAGGGAATTGGAGTTTTGGCTCCTACTGCCGATGATCCTATCGAGAGATTCCAAAACTTGGCGGCGATCTATGGGAGGTTCATGCGTCCAATCAGAGACGGCCTCCGGTGTGTCGGATAATGTCTTTATGCAGAGCAAAGGGAAGGGAGCGGCGAAGGGATGAAGAAGGTGATCTGGTTTATCGGGGGAGCAGCGGCTGCCGCCGCCGGCTTCCTGGTGTGGAGCAGGAAGCTGCGGCCGATTCACGAGTCTGCCTACTATCTGGATGAGGAAGTCTCCGAGGACGCCACCTTCGTTTAAACAGCTCGCAGCTTGCAGGGTGCCCGCTGCCCGGGCGGGCAGCTTTGCGGTGCGGCCTGGTCTGCCGGCATCTTCCCTGATTCGGCGTGGCCGGCACACTTGGCTTCCACAGCGTCATCGGCGTACTCTTGGGAGTAGCAAAGAAGGTTACCCGCAACTGCCGTTCCCTCCCAAACTCCAGCCTGGCAGGGAATACCCAATGCGTGGGATGGGCATTCCGGCATATTGCAGCACAGGGAAGCAGGCCGCTCCATGGGTCGCCTGTTTTCCGGCGACGGGGAGGTGGCATTGAACCAGCAGGTCAAGGATCTTATCCAGAAGCTAGGCGAGGCGATTCACGAATCGGTGAGCGAGTCCGATCAGATCTCGGGCGTGGTCCGCGAGATTCGCGAGCAGGGCTTTGATGTGCTGTTGATGCTCGAGGCGACCATCGGCCTCAATGAGGTGGAACCTGATTCGGAACCGGCCTCTGCCGAGGGGGAAGGCGAGACGGAGAACGGCCCCTTCACTCGCAGTGATCGCAGCTTCCTGCGATCACTGCGTATCTCGACGGAGGATCAGAGTGCTGCGCCGGGGGATAGCGGCGAAGCGGAGAACCCGCCTTCCTGAGCAATCCTCGAAGGAACTGGACTCTCGATTTGTCAAGGATTTCCCTGCGCTGATACCCTCAGGCTTCATGGATGCGCGAAGCTGCATCCGATCTGAGTGTGGGCGATGTTGCATCGCCAGGCCTTGGGAGGACTCTGGAATATGAGAGACACGTTAGGCGTATTGCTGGCAGGCGGCGCGGGAGAGCGGCTTTTCCCTCTGACTCGCGATCGCGCCAAACCTGCGGTTCCATTCGCCGGCCAGTACCGGATCATCGATATTACCCTCTCCAATTGCATCAACTCGGATCTTCGTCAGGTCTACATTCTCACCCAGTACAAGGCGCTCTCTCTCAATCGCCATATCCGCGAGGGCTGGGGAGCTGTGGTGGCCAGCGAGTTGGGAGAGTTCATTGAGATCCTGCCGCCGATGCAGCGAGTCTCCAAGAGCTGGTATCAGGGAACCGCGGACGCCGTGTTTCAGAACATCTACTCGATCGGCTCGGAAGAGCCGCGTTATGTCCTGATCCTCTCCGGGGATCATATCTACAAGATGAACTATGCGCTGATGCAGAAGCAGCACGCAGAATCCGGCGCGGACGTGACCATCGCCACCCTGCCCGTAATGCCCAGTCAGGTGGCCGAGTTCGGGGTGGTGGAAGTGAATGCCGACGGAGGCGTGGTTGGCTTTGTTGAGAAGCCCAAGACCACGAAGATCCGTTCTCCCTTCAACCCCGAGATGGTGGACGTCTCCATGGGCATCTACCTCTTCAACACCTCTGTGCTTTTGCCCGAACTGGTTCGGGACGCGGAGACGCCCGACTCGCGCCACGACTTCGGTCATGACATCCTGCCCAAGCTCCTGGGGCGCTACAAGGTGAACGCCTACAACTTTGTGGATGAGAACAAGCAGCGCGCCCTCTACTGGCGCGATGTGGGGACGCTGGATGCGTACTATGAGGCGAACATGGACGTCGCCGCGGTGGCTCCTGTGTTCAATCTCTATGACAAGTCCTGGCCCATGCGCTCGCGGGCTTACCAGTATCCGCCGGCCAAGTTCGTCTTTGGCGAACCGGGGCGCACGGGGATGGCCATCAACTCCATCGTCAGCGCTGGTTGCATCATCTCCGGCGCGGTCATCCGCGGCTCGGTGCTCTCCCATGACGTCCGGGTGAACAGCTACGCCGACATTGACTCCAGCATCGTCTTTTCGCACAGCAACATCGGGCGCCACTGCCGGATCCGCCACGCCATCATCGATCGCGACGTTTACCTGCCCGATGGCACCGTCATTGGATATGACGCCAACGAGGATAAGAAGCGCTACTTTGTCACCGCCAGCGGCCTGACTGTGGTTACCCGCGACTACTCGGGTTATGAGAACCCGGTATCTCCGGAGTTCATGCGGCATTAAGTCTCCCTGAGGTGGATTCTCCACGGCAAAGCTCTTCTTGCCGGAGGCCGGCAAATGAAAACGCCCGGCGACATCGAAGTGTTTTTCTTCGCAGGAATTGGTCCGATCGTTCACGATCCGGACGCAGGCCGCAGAGTGCTGCTGTGGGGCGGATCGATGGCCCGACGGCCTTTCTGTGCCTCGGGCGGAACTTCGAGCGTGGCTGGAATTTGACGCAGCGAATACTGAAGCCGCGACCGCAGAATTCAAGGCGCAGGGATACCAGTTGCTGGTTGCCGCGCGCAGCCACGGGGCCAGAGTCGCGGGCCAGAGTCGCGGGGCCAGAGCCACGGGGCCAGAGTCGCGGGGCCAGAGCCGCAGGGCCAAGCCGTCACGCAGTTGCTGAGTCCGGAGGGCTGTCCTGTCCCTACCTTCTATGCCCGAAGCGCCAGTCCAGGCCCAGAGAGATGGAGAAGAGATCGGA
>JAKART010000193.1 GCA_021819255.1 Acidobacteriota bacterium | reverse complement strand
CCAACGACGTGGAAGTCGTCCAGACCTTCTCGCGCCTGAACCGCATCGCGCCCGGCAAGGATGAAATCTTCATCATTGATTTCGTAAATGATCCTGCCAATGTGCGACGAGCGTTCGCCATGTACGACGATGGCGCACAGATCGACGACATGCAGGACCTCAATGTGGTCTATGAGATCAAGGAAGCGCTTGATGCTCAGGGGCTATACGAGGCGGAAGACCTTGCCGCCTTCAAGGAAGCTCGCTTCAAGACCATCCGTGACATCACGCAGGCGCAGGAGCCACAGCACAAAGCGCTCTATGCCGCCACGGAGCGGTCCACGCGCCTCTTTAACCAACGCCTGAAAATGCTGCGCGAGGCCGTGAATACCTGGGAATCTGCTTACGAAAAAGCGCACAGCCAGGGAGACGAGGCGGGCATGAAAACGGCGGATCATCACCGCCGGGAACATGCGGATCAGATCAAGACCATCATGACCTTCAAGGCAAGTCTGGGGCGGTTTTGTCGTACTTACGCCTACATCGCCCAGTTGGTCGACTTCGGCGATCCAGAGCTGGAGAACTATGCCGCGTTTGCCAAACTGCTTCAGAAGCGCCTCAATGGTGAGCCCCCGGAATCCGTGGACCTGAAGGGGCTCGTGCTGACGGGGTTCGACATCAAGAACAAGGATGATGTGGCTGGTGAGGAGGATGAGCCTCCGGTATTGAAACCCGTCGGTCCCGGAACCGGTGGCGGGAAAGGTGACGATCCGCACTACCTGCATGAAATCATCGAGCGGCTGAATCACCTGTTTGGCGATGCGACGCCGCTGCGCGACCAGGCGACCTTCGTCAACCACATCGTCGCGATTGCGCGTGAAAACGATGTCGTGATGGCTCAAGTCGAAAACAACACCCGCGAGCAGGCACTAAAGGGGAACTTGCCCGGCGCAGTTCAGCAAGGGGTTGTGCGCGCGCTGACTTCCCATCAGAAACTGGCGACATTGGTGCTGAAGTCCGACCGCCAAGCCATGTCCGCCCTGACCGACGTAATTTATGAGTTGATCAGGGAGCGCCGCGACATCGATCTGGACGACCTCGGTGCTTGATTTACTGAACCTCCCAGGCGTTAAGCCTGTGGATTTGCGCACGGGAAATAAGGCCATTATCGTCATTGCCGAAGTCCTCGAAGGTGATCCACCGCTATGCCCGGAATGCGGCAAGCCATTGTATCGGCATGGTCGCCGAACAAATGTGTTTGCCGATACACCGATGCAAATGCAGCCGGTTCGCTTGGAAATCTCCCGGCCACGCTATCGCTGCTCCGCCTGTGGAACAATGGTCGTTCCGGAATTGTCGTTTCTGGATGAGCGCCGTCGGGCTACAAAGCGACTGGTGGACGCCGTTCGCGAGCGCTGCCTTGGAATGACTTTCCATTCACTCGCTGAGCAGACCGGACTGGCCGTCAATACCATCAAGAACATCGCCTTGGATCTGATTGAGGATTTGGAACGCACAGTTCATTACGAAACCCCTGTCATCATGGGTATTGATGAGGTTAATCTAGCCGGTGGCATGCGCTGCGTTATCACGAACCTTGCTACGAACAACGCCTTTCAGATGCTTGAGTTCCGAACGCAGGAGCACCTGAAGCCGTTCTTCAAGAACTTGCCTGACAAAGAAAAGGTGGAGTGGGTCTGCACGGACATGTGGCGACCGTTCAAGCGGTCGTTCAGCAAGTACCTGCCAAATGCCCGTCTGGTCATCGACAAGTTCCATGTGGTTGCAATGGCGTCCGAGGCGCTGGAAACTGTGCGGAAGAAATACCCAGGCGACTCTGGACAAGACAGAACGCATCAAGGTGAAAAAGTCGATCCGGTGGCTCACCTTGAAGCGGTCCAACAACCTTTCTCCGGAGGAAGTCAAAGCCTTGGGGGTTGTACGGCAAATCATCCCAGACCTGGCTGTTGCCTACGACTTCAAGGAAGCCTTCTACCGGATTTACGACGATCCGGCCAAGGAATCCGCTATGCGGGCGTTCGAGGCATGGGAAAACTCGTTGCCAGACGAGGGATTGGATGGCTTTCGCAGTCTGGCCAAGACCGTTCACAATCACTATGAAGACATCTTCGCCTACTGGGATTCGCCCAGCCGGATCACGAACGCCTACACGGAAGGCTTGAATGGATTGACCAAGGTAGCGAACCGAATGGGGCGTGGATATAGTTACGAGATCATTCGGGCTAAGATGTTGTACGCCAAGTATGCACGAAGGGTCGGCAGCGGCGTTCGAATTGCTGAAAAGACGGGTAGATCCGAGACTGTGGAGTACGGTCCGCACATTCCAACCTTGGTCGAGATTGCCGATGAAGGCGGGTTGGATTAACGGTAGTAGACAATTAACGCCGCTCGGCAAAGCCGACGGTTAGAATGCGAAAAGGTGCTCATATGGAATCTATGGCCCCTGAACTTGATGATCTGCTCAACGATGACCGGCTAGCGCGGCTGTTCTCGAAGGATGCCCGCCACTGCGCGTTGCAGCTGTGGATTTTGCAGATCAAGTCCGGGCAATCCATTGAAAATCGCGTCATCTACGGCCGCCTTCTCCCATACGGCCATGCCGGCGACAACTGGTACGCCAGTGACAACGACGACTTCGAGTCCTTTGGGGAATATCAGGCGCAGGTCCGCCGGCTCAACCTGTATGTCAAAAGTGCCAAGTGTGCAGCGTTGTTGCGAGGGTTGAGCGCTGGCCGGAGCGTCGTGGAGGTCAGCCAAGATCTGAACATCGGACTATCGGATCGGTTGAAAACACGGTTCGGAGCGACCACGCTCGCCGCCGATAACCTCGTCTACCGCCCCGTCGCTTACCTGCTCAACCGCGATGCGTATGGCGAACGTTCGCCTTCCAGCCCGCATGGCGGAGCTGGGGCCTTCAGCGCGTCGATCACCCAGACCGGCAAAGGGGCGCTGTTCCGCCTGGGTCAGGACTACGACGTGACCTTGACCGCATCGGTGATCAAACACATCAACAAGGATACTGGGCTGGACTTTGGGGGTACCGACATCGCCAGGTTCGGCGACCTCGAGCTATTAGTATTTCCTACGCTGGATGATCAGGAACGTCGCTTGCTAAACGTGAGCTGGGCCGATAATCCGCGAGCCCTTATCGCCCGATTCAATCCGATGCAGGTACCGTACTTCAGTGGCTTCCAGTTTCGCCTGAGTATCGCGAATGGCGGCCAAATCGCCTATTCGGGTATCGCCACTGCAGCAAAAGATGTGAACGGCATTTTCGAATGCAAGTTCGAGCTGAGCGACCAGCTACGCGCCAGAACCGACAGTACCGAACTGGAGATATTCGGCTTCCATGGCGACCCGTCCAGCCAGGGCACACTGTGTTGCCGGTGGCGAATCGGGTACATCCGGGAGGTCAATTTCCAGGGACATGTGGTGGGTCAAGGCGCCACGCCTGTCAAGTTCGACTGGCTGGGGAAAACCACGCGGCCGGCCATGTTAGAGCGAGTGAATGCAGCGCTTACGCTTAACCGTGGTAATACGGGGTTTGCCAACCACATTGGTGGGCGCAAGGCGGACCCTTGGGTTCCAGTTAACCGCGAACTCGTTTCCCTTTTTGCGCGGCTCCATCCGCCAAAGTCAGAGGGGCAGTTCTTCCTGCGCTGGGGCCAGGGCGATGGCGAGGGGCGACTGCAATTCGTGGAGTGGTTCAAGGCGCTGCTGGCCAAGTATCAGCAGCATCAGATAGTCATTTTCGATCCCTATTTCGATGCCGCCGGCTTGGGTCTGGTGTTGCTCTGTGCGGGACAGAATGCCGATTACATCGTCTTCACGTCTTTACCAAAGCCATCGAAGGAGGTCGAAGCCTCGCAGGGCGAATCGGATCTGCCAACCTCGGGCCGGGTTAACAATCTGGTGGCGAGTTGTGAGCACAACAGCCAATTACTGAAACGCATCAAGCTGCGTATCTACGGCATAAAGGAAGGCCGGCTACATGATCGCTACATCCTGGTCATGGGAGCGGACAGGCTACCGGTCGCAGGTTTCAACCTGTCCAACTCGTTTCAAAAAGCTGCTGAAAACTACCCCTTGCTGGTCACCCCGATCCCTGCGGATGTTCTGCTCAAGGTTGAGCAATATAAGTCCGGCCTGGTGCAGGAGGCGATGGCTACGCCGCCCGATGGAGAGATCGAGAATCCCTCCATGCGGCTTCTCTTTGATTCTACGGCATCGCCTACAGCGCCGCGACGCTACGAACCACTACGCTTCCTAGAAAACGCTAAGGCAGGCGATGTGCTGAGTGTATGGATCAGCGAGCCGTCGCTGCAAGGCTTGAGCGGCGATTCGTTGAAGGAGCAGATGACGGCGCTGAACCTGATCAAGGATGGCTCGCTCGCGCTGCCCGAGGAGGCAGGCCTGCGCAATTGTCTGAATTCGCAGTCGGGCAATTTCGCGGGCTTTACGGCGGCCTGGGAGGTGCTCGGCGAGGTGCTCGCACACTCACCTTTCGGAGACTACCGCTTTCACGAGATCGAATCCGAGCGTGGCTTTCTGGAATTCTTGGCACGATTCCTAAAGGCATCGTTCAACCGCGCGCATGACGAGGTGGACAAGGAACTGGCCGTGGTGGACGCCCGGTTTTTTCTAGAACCAGTCGAGACACTGCTGCACAGCCCTTATCACGTACATCATCTGTTCCATGCGACAAAATACGCAGCCCTGACTTGGGCGGAGTACTTTACCATCAAGTTTCTGTGGTGGTATGCACCAAATGCCCTGCTGGCGATCGCCGAGACCCAGGTGGCCAGCTTGCCAATGGAGCCTCAAGGTTCGGATGTGATGCGTTTGTCTCTATTGAGCCAGATCGTCAGCGAAATTGCGTTGTCGGTGCAGCAGTTCGACATCAGCGACGCACAACGGGATCGACTTGTTCGCAGCGGCAATGGCCTCCTGCAATGGATGGGACTGAATGCAATTGAGATGCAACTGGAAAAGACGGGAGATCTCACCACAGTGCTGCAGTTGTTGGCCAAATATACTGACCAAGAGCAGGTGCGTACCCTGGGCTGGATGGTTCAGCACGCGGCAGGGAATCCGCAAAAGGCCGAGATCTACAAAGGTCTGGTCGCGGCGCTGCATGAGACACTGCCGTCGACGATCCCCGCAGACGTGTTGCAGTGCTTGGTCGACTCCATGCGAGGTCATATGCGGCAACTGGCTTGGGCCGAGCCATGGCTATTTCAGGACGTGGTCTTTCCCTTGTTGCAGAATGGGCGCGCCAACACCGACGACGCCTGCGAGATCTGGGTGCAGGAACTGGCCAGCATGCTGGAGCCACAGATGAAGGACCGGTCGCTGCTGTTTGACCGAGCGCGCGAGGGCCAGACGACCAACATCACAGCATTCCTCTT
>JAKART010000192.1 GCA_021819255.1 Acidobacteriota bacterium | reverse complement strand
GTCCCGGCGTTCGTTGAGGCGGCCGGAGGCTCCTATCTCGTGACTGACGTCGCCCAGTCTGTCGGCGCCGATGAGACCCATATCTTTGGACCCCACTGGGTGGATCAGCTCCGCTACAGCTTCCAGCAGACGACGCTGGCCTTCAACGCCGATGGCTTCACCTGCGGCATCACCGCATTCGGTGACTGCCCGTCTCAGATCTCTATCACCACCATCTCTCCGGGCACAGGGCTCATCGGAACCCTTGGCTTTGCTTCGAATCTGCCCCAGGGCCGCATCGTCAAGGCCGGCCAGGTGCAGGACAACGCCACCTGGAACATCGGTAACCACGCTATCACCTTCGGCGGTGAGTTCGACTACACCAACTCCCCGAACACCTTCCTCCCCGACTCCTCTGGCGCCTTCGGCTACGACACGATGAATGACTTCATCGGGGGAGACTGCGCGTCCGGGACCAGTTACGTTTGCACCCTCAGCCTGGCGGTCGGGAACCCGGTGATCCCCTTCAAAGAGGACGACTTTGCTCTGTACTTCCAGGATGACTGGAAGCTCAACGAATCTCTGACGCTGAACCTTGGTCTGCGCTACGAGTTCTTCCAGCAGGCGATCAATCTGCTGCACCGGGAGAGCATTGCCAACCAGACCGGCCCAAATCCCAACTGGAGCACGAGCCTGCCGCTCTCTGAGACGACTTTGCCGAACATTCCCAATTACTACAAGAACATTGAGCCGCGAATCGGCTTCGCGTTCAACCCGGCCTTCGATCGGAACATCGTGGTACGTGGCGGCTACGCCATCAATGCGGATCCGGCGTTCTACAACATCAACTTGAACGTAGCCACCTCCGCCCCCTTGGTCAACCTTGCCACCGTCAACTGCGCCGGCACGGTAGCCTGCGAGCCCACCGGCGGAGCCACCTTCAACACCGTGCAGAAGCAGGATGCGCCGCTGGTTCCCACCGGCGGCAACCCCGGAATCGACAATGAGACTCTGGTTGCCAACAACTTCCGCAACCCCAGAAGCCAGACGTACACCCTGGGGGTGGAGTACCAGCTCAACGGCGGTAACGTTCTGGAGGTCCGCTACACCGGCAACCACACCTCAGAAAACTTCCAGTCTCTCAACGCCAATGCAGATCTGGCTGCGGTGGCGGCCAACTTCCCCAACGTGGTGAATCCGAACAGCTTATGCTCGGCGGCAAATAGCACGCTGCCGGGAGGCGCCGATATCGGCCATCTCTTCTGCGGCACGACCGCCGTCGACGAAGTGGCCAACACGGCTTGGTCGCTTTATAACGCCTTTGAGGCCAGCCTGACCACCCGCAACTATCACAACATCACCGCAACCTTTGCCTACACCTTCAGCAAGACAATGGACAACACCAGCGAGATCTATTCGACCGCAGGCGGCGGCAACACTTCCGCCTTTGCCCAGAATCCACTCAATACGAACTTGGGAGAGCGGGCGGTGAGTGGCAACGACTTCCCCAACGTCGCCAGCATCAGCTTCATCTACTCGCTTCCGACGTTTCATACCGGACACGACCTGTTGGACCGGCTGGTGAACGGCTGGCAGGCCAACACCATCTGGTTGTATAACAGCGGCCAGCCCTACACCGACTTTGAGGCGACGACGAGCTCCTCACCCCAGGCCAATACACCCGGCTCGGGCGCCCTCCCAGCGACCAACCCCGGCGATCCCAGAACCTACCTCTCCTACAGTGACCCAGTATTCAATGGAGCCTTCGTCGGCTTCGATGTGGCTCGCCCGATCCTCTCCAACCCCAAGGCGCCCGCGGACAGCCTCGGGATCTACACGGACACGACGACTGCCGTGAATGCCGCTGGGGTAGCCACCTACTCGGCGCCGGAGTTGGTGGACTATGCCAGTGGAAATCCGATCACTCCCTCGCAGGTTCGCTTTATCACCAACAATCAGTTGGCTGCAAATATCATGGGGAATCCCTATCCCGGCAGCGGTCGCAATATTCTGCGCGGCAACACCTGGAACAACGTGGACTTCAGCGTCTACAAGACCACCAAGATCACCGATCGGGTGAACTTTCGTCTGCAGGTAGACGCCTACGACGTCCTCAACCGCTCCTTCTATGGGACCCCCGGGAACTTCGAGGGCGACTACACGCACAGCCCTTCAAGCTTCAACAACTACTACTTCAACACAGCGCTTTCCGGCAGCAACATCGGTACCGGTACCGGCGTACGCAACCTGACCTTTGAAGGCCGCATCCTCTTCTAGGGAAGTTTGAAACGCGTGACTCAACCAGAAAGGCGCCCCGCGCGGGGCGCCTTTGTCATGGATGCGCCGGCGTTGACGAACTCTCGTTGGCTTCCAGACTTGCAAAAGCCTTTGTCTTATAACCGCGGCAGCCATGGCCAGCCCTCCCGGCGATGGAGGGCCGCGACAAGAGATTCCTCGCAGATCGCTTTCCCGGAGCAAGATGCCGCTGCTCTGCTGGTGCAGAAGGTTTCGAGGAGCTTGCTTAAAACTCGATGCCGCGCTGGGCGAGGATGCCCTTCTGGTAGGCGTGCTTGATCTCACGCATCTCGGTGACCGTGTCGGCCAGCTCCACCAGCAGAGGATGGGCGCTTCTGCCGGTGAGGATCACATGCAGCATCTCCGGCTTGCGCCGCAGGATGTCTGCCACCCGCTCGGGGGCCAGCATCTTATAGCTGATCACGTAGTTGATCTCATCGAGTACGATCAGGTCCCACTCCCCGGAGAGGATGGCGGCCTCCGCCTGAGCCCATCCCTCCTCGACCATGCGCAGATCTTCTGGGTCGGCCTCGGCTCCGCCGACCTTCACGAAGCCTCGGCCCAGCTTGTGCAGCTCGTAGGTAAAGCCCTCCAACGCATGCAGCGCCGCGGCGGACTCCAGCTCTCCGTAATGCCAGGAGCCTTTGAGGAACTGCAGCACCAGCACCCGCAATCCGTTGCCTGCGGCGCGGAATGCCGTTCCCAGCGCCGCTGTGGTCTTGCCCTTGCCTGCACCGGTATTGATGAGAATGAGGCCCTTCCGCGAGCCCTCAGCCGACTCCTGCGCCATAGCCATAAGCCTACCGCAGAAGCTGAGGCGTTGGCTTCGGGGAAGGCGCTTGCCCACGAGTTGCCTCTGCGCTGAGCCGGCGACCAGACCATTTTCCCTGATGATGGGTGTACGGAAGCGGGCGTTCAGTGGCGTTTTCATTGAGGAAAACGCCCACAGGAGTCGTTCCCCTTGCTTACACCTTCAGGGAAAATGGTCCAGCTCTGGCGCGCCGATGCTGATGCTGGCTGAAGTCGCTCCGTTCGTGCTGGAGGATGCTCTGCTCCCACATCGAATCAGTGTCCACCATGGTAGGGGTGGCCGGCGCGGATGGTCAGGGCCCGGTAGATCTGTTCGGCGGCCACCACGGCCGCCAGCTCATGCGGCAGCGTGATGCGCCCAAAGGAGATCATGCGGTCCGCGCGTTCCCGGGCGGCGGCAGTCCAGCCGTCCGCTGGACCGATTCCAAGCAAAAGCTGCTGGATGCCCGAGTCCTGCAAAGATCCGACGGCGGAGGCAAACTCCTCCGAGCTGAGCGTTTGGCCGCGGCTATCGGCCAGCAACAACGCCGGACGGGTGCGCCCTTTGAGCCCGTCGGCAAACTCCAGAGCGTCGGTCTCCGTCGGGAAGGTCCGGAGCGCACAGGGCACATAACGGCCCGCTCGCTTCAGGTAAAGTTGCATCAGCTCCGTCGAGGGGCCGCCGGGTCCGGAGCCCCGGCCAGGTCGTCGACCAGATTCGAGACCAGCCCGGCGCGACGAGATCACCATCAGGACAACGTTCATCGCAGCGTGCGCTTCAGCGCTTTCTTTGCCGCAGCCTTCTTCGCCACAGCCTTCCCGGCCACAGCTTTCTTCACGACCGCTTTCTTTGCCGCAGCCTTCTTTGCCGGCTTCGCCGCAGCCCCCTTCGCCACCGCGATCCTTTTGGCAGTGGCTGGAGTCCTTTTGCGCCCGGAGGCGATGGCGGCCTTCACCCTGGAGTTCAGGTCCGCCAGGCTGAGCACGGTAGCGGACTTGCGAAGACGCTCCAGTCCATAGAAGGCTCGCTTCTCAGCCGAGAAGACGTGGACGATGAAGTCCACATAGTCCATCAGAATCCACTCGGCCTGACGACGGCCCTCTACGGAGTTTGGTGCAACACCGAACTCCCGCTTGAGGCGAAGCTCAATCTCATCGGTAATGGCGAGATTCTGCCGGTCACTCTGGCCGGTGCAGATCAGGAAGTAATCGGTGAGGCCGCTCTCCGATGGATCCAGGCGCAGAATCCGGATGTCTTCAGCCTTCTTGTCCTCGCCGGCCGCGGCGGCAGCGGAAAGAAGTTTGCGGAGATGGGTGTCTTTCTTGCTATCCATGCAGCTCCTTGTGTTCTTCCATGGTAGAGGAATTTGCGGGCCGGTGAAACGCGAACGCTCCAACGGGTCGAGCAATCCGCTCTCGCATTTTCAGCGTTGATTCGGTCTCCCGAAGCGGGCTTGCAGCGGCGTTTTCATTCCACCCCGGCAGGTAAGCCGGCTGAGAACCGCGGTCGTTAGGGAAAACGCCCAAAGAAGCCAAGGCATGGGGTACGCCCACGCCGAAACTGCCTTAGGGAAGACGCTGCCGCGGGCTGGAAGCGCGGCCGTCTTCTACTCCGTACAGGCGATGGGTGTGAATGTACTCCAGCACGGAGGCCGGCAGCAGCGGCCTGACGCTGGAGCCAACGGGGCCATGGCGCAGCAGGGCTCGAATGCCGGTGGCGCTGGCCGGCTCATGCACCCGCTCCAGCAGATGGACGCGCGCTTGCTGCTCGGTGCTCAAAGCCAGAGCATCGAGCTGCCGCAGCGAGAAGCCGGGACGGCTGACGACGATCCAGTCGGCGAGCCGCAACAGGGTCTCCGGAGAGCGCCAGCGGCGGATATCCAGGAAGGCGTCGGCGCCGACGATCACCAGGATCCGGTCTTCGGGCGAGAGCTCCTGCCGCAGCCTGGTCAGCGCGTCGACGGTGTAGTTCGGCGAGCCATCGGGCCGGGGCGCGTCCAGCGAGGAGGGTTCAAAGAGAGGAGGTCTGCTGGGATCCTTTGGGGAGGTTTCGCTCGCGTCGGGATCTTCAGCGGACGCTGCAGCCTCACAAAGCAGGGTCACCATGGCCAAACGGTCGGCAAAGCCTGCCGAAGCTCCACGAGGCTTGAGCGGCTGGCGGGCGGTCGGGGCCAGGAGAACACGATCCAGGTCGAAGGCGTCGGCCGCTGCTCGCGCCACAGCCAGATGACCCAGATGGGGTGGATCAAAGCTGCCACCAAAGAAGCCGATATGCATCACGGCTGATTCTAGACCATTTTCCCTGATGATGGGTGTACGGAAGCGGGCGTTCAGTGGCGTTTTCATTG
>JAKART010000191.1 GCA_021819255.1 Acidobacteriota bacterium | reverse complement strand
CCGTCCGGCGCTGATCGCCGCGCTGTGGCGTGGTCAGGCGCGTCTGGCCGACACTTTGCTTCCGCCCGGTCACTGGGCAGAAGCGCCCGCAGACGAGCTTGCGCAGTATCCGCACGCTATAGGCCGGGCCATCGCGTTGCTCGACGACGCCGGCCTGCGGCCGGACCGCAACGGCATCCGGTTGCGCCTCACCCTGAAGACGTCCACCGATGAGACCGCCCGGCTGGAGGCCCAGGCGCTGCAAGCTGAACTCCACCAGGCCGGAATCGACCTCACCCTGCGCTGGTCCGACTTTGGCACGTTCTACTCGGACATCACGAAAGGCGCGTTCCAGATGTATCTGTTGCGCTGGATCGGCTCCAATGAAGATCCGGACATCTTTCACTACGCCTACGCGACGGAGATGTTCCCTCCCCGGGGAGCCAATCGCGGCCACTACTCCAACCCTCGCGTGGACGCCCTGCTGCGCGCGGCCAACAACACCACCAACGAAACGGAACGCCGCCAGGACTACATCCAGATCCAGCAGATTCTCGCCCAGGACCTTCCCACCATCCCTCTCTGGTATCCGGACAACGTCGTGGTCCACTCCACGCGCCTCACGCATCTTCGTCTGGACCCCGGGGGTAGCTTCGACTTTCTTCGCTCCGCCGAGCTACGTTAGGCGGCGCCCGTTGCCTCAGTTCGAGGCCGCCTGATTCTTTTCGGGACGAAGATAGCGAATCGCATCCACCGTCGAGATGGCGATCAATCCACCGGCAAGCATCTCTTCCACCTGCGGCAGGAGCTTCTGTATCTGCTCCTCGGTGTCAACGACGCTCACCGTGATGGGAAGATTGCTGGAGATGGAAAGCCGGTGCGGCTGGTAGATCCTGGCGCTTGCGCCAAAGCCCTCCAGACCGCGGTAGACGGTTGCTCCGGCGATGCCCAGTTCCATGCACCTGGCCACGATGGCTTTGTAGAGCGGCTCACCCTGCCATTGATCGGTCTCCACGCAGTAGATGCGCAGCATTCTGGCCTTGAACTCTTCCTTCATCGCTTCACGCCCCTTTGTCCGCAACGGATGGGCGGTGCGCGTATTTGATGATTTCGACTTCGGAGATCACCACCAGGCCCTCCTGAACCATCTTGTCGACCAGTGGAAGAAACTCTTTCAGCTTCTCTTCGCTGTCCACCACCGAGAGCACGATGGAAGCATCCTCGGAGAAGCGAAACATCCTGTCTTTGTGAATCCTGCGGTGGGCGCCATAGCCAAGGATGCCACGGTAGACCGTAACCCCAGCCAGGTCGTTGGCTCGCATGGCCTCCACCAGGGCCTGATAGAGCGGCTTCTCCTGCCAGCGATCGCTCTCACCGATAAAGATCCGCATCATCTTCGCCCGGCCTTCCATCTTCACCGCCTCCGGCTGGGCCTTGGTCTTCGGCTTGGAGGACTCTGCCGGCTTGACCACAGTCGTCTCCTGCACCTCGATCATGCCCGAACCCACCAGTTCCTGGAGCTTGCCTATGAGCTGATCCACCTTCTCCATCGTCTCGACGAACTCGATCTTGATCGGCAGCCGGTCCGAGATCTCCACGAAGTTTGTGGAGTGCATATGATGATCGGCTCCAAAGCCGGCAACTCCCTTTAGCACGGTAGCTCCGGAGACACCGCGGAAGAAGAGAAAATCGAGCACACTGGCATAGTCCGAGACGCCATGATGGCTCGCTCCCGAACTCAGATAGATGGATACCTTGACAGCCTTTCCCGCAGCTAACATGGCTCTCCTTTGCGAATACAGACCTCGGTTGCAGAATGAAAGGTTGGTTTGAAAGATCCACCATTGGATCTCTCTGCGAACTCCAACCGAGCCGACCTTTCAGGAGCCCGGTTCACGGCAGCCACTTTGCCAGGCGAACGCCGCACCAGACACCGGCCAGGCCAAGCACCAGGCTCAGCCCGACGTAGGATCCTGCGATCAGGAAACTGCCGATCTGCAGATTGCTGAAGGTCTCCCATTCAAAGGTGGAAAAGGTGCTATAGGCGCCGATAAACCCGGTGGGGATCAGATATCTCCAGGACGGGTTCAACTCCACGTGCTGGTCCAGAAACTCCAGCGAGAAACCGATCAGAATGCAGGCAGTAATGTTAATGACAAAGGTGCCGTAGGGAAATCGAGTCCCCATCCGGCCCGAAACGGCGGAGCCGACCCAAACTCGGGCCAGAGCGCCGAGCGATCCTCCAAGCGCGATCCAGATATATTTCTGCAGCTCTTCATCTCCACTTCCGCGCCCCAAGCTTCACGCCGGACGCAGGTTCGGCGCGGCGAGTGAGCCCGCCATGCGCATGGTTGATCCATCTGACCTGGAATCTTGAAGAGGCGCAACTCTCCCGCAGGATTCCCTGACAGGAGTCATCATCTGCCGGGTCGCTACGAAAGGACGTCCATGGACCGGCAGCGGATAAGGGTGAACTCCATCACCACAATAATCTCTTTGTATGAGCGCGGCCGGGTTCTGTCAACCGCCATTTCATTCCGGCGGGTTGCGGTGAGACGCCGGCGCTCGTCCGCGGCAAGGTGTGTACCGCCGCCCCTCACGCCACGCCCAAGGCAGAAACCCGGATGGCTGTGCGGTTGCAGCGGCTACGCCTGCTGACGACGATGCTCTCGGGTCGATCCGACCCAGCGAGCCAGAACAAAATCGGCCTCGCTCGCGCTATCCATGAGACATGGGCGCAACTGTTCTCTGCATGGGTCCCTACATGGGCGTTCGCAGACTTCCAGGTGGAGGGGAGCGGCCGAGCAAGGTACAGCATATTTCAGAGGTCACGATCGCTACCCTGTTCGCGTTTGTCGAGAGGGTGGACGCCGCACAGCTCGCTCTATTGGAGAAGCTGGACCGCACCATGCGCCTCACACAGCACCTGAATCAAACGAAGGACCAAGGGCACGCAATCTGAACCGGCCTCGAAGCTCCAAATCATCTCATCCCCTGGGCACATCGCCTCTCGAAAGGCTTTGATCGGCCGTTGAAACCAGGTCTTCCAGTCCCATCGAAGCAACGACGTCTTGCCGCGCACCCTGCCGGCCGCCCGGTTTCCTTGTTCTGGCCTCCCCGAATGCCTCCTCCGCTACTTCGCACGCGGATGCGTCTGGTCGTAGACTCTCTGGATCTGCCCCACGGTGAGTTGCGTGTAACGTTGTGTCGTGCTCAAGCGCTCGTGACCCAGCATCTCCTGGATGGCGCGAAGGTCGGCTCCCTCTTCCAGCATGTGAGTCCCAAAGGCGTGGCGCAAAGAGTGGGGATGCACGTCGGCAGCCAGGCCACGGCTGAGCGCGATACTCTTGACGATTCTTCCCACACTGCGCGTGGTCAATCGCGCAGCGCCTTTGGCCACTCCCACGCGTAGCCGGATCAGCAGCGGACCCTGCTGCGCCAGCGCCCCCCATCCCGCGGCTTCCAGCCGAGCCTGACGCTGAGGCAGGTATGCTCGCACCGCTTCTGCCGCCGAGTCCCCCAGCGGCACCAAGCGTTCCTTGCTTCCTTTGCCGAAGACTCGAATGGCATCATCCCGCCAGCAGATGGAATCCATATCCAACCCCACCAACTCCGAGTTGCGAATTCCGCATCCGTAGAGAAGCTCAAAGATCACCCTTTCCCGTTCCGGCCAGGTTGCCGCCTCCCCGGTGTGGAGATCGCGATTCCTATCGCCTGGCGAGGCCATGGCCTGTGATCCTCGGCCCGGTTCCAGGGAGTCAAGGAGACGATTCACCTCTTCCACGCTAGGTACCCGAGGCAGATGTTTGGGCAGCTTGGGCGTGCTCACCAGCAAGGCCGGATTGCTCTCCAGCAGTCCCCTTTTGGCAGCCCACTTGAACCAGCTCCGGATCGCGGCCAACGCCCGCGCCACACTGGCCTTGGTCAATCCCCTATCCAGCAGCGAGGCCATGTAGGCTCTTATTTGGGTGTGCTCTACGCAAGACAGGGGTGAACCCTGGGCAGCCGTTTTGCCCATGTTCTCGGTGAGAAACTCGGCAAAGGCTCTCACCTCCCGCGAGTACGCCCGAAGCGTATGTTCGCTGGCGCCTCGCTCCTCGCGCAATCCAGAAAGAAACTCTTCCCCGAGCGCCAACAACTCCGACCCAACCCCTGCTTCAGAAGCCGGCTTTCCCCCCGCGCCCTTCTCCTCCTTCCGGGAACCGGCCATCGGATGCGCGAGCTCGCCTTCGCTAGAACGTCTCATGCATCCGCCATCCTTCGCCGCGCCCGGGGATGGCACATCCGATGCACCGTCTTCAGCCGGTCGATGGCCAAATGCGTGTAAACCTGCGTAGTGGCTATATCGGCGTGGCCCAGCACGGTCTGTACCGTTCTCAGGTCGGCGCCGTGTTCCACCATGTGGGTGGCCATGCTGTGGCGCAGCTTGTGGGGACTGGCGTGTCTATCCGCATTGCGCACCATCTGCCATACCGCCTGGGTGGTCAGCGGCCTTCCGCGAACCGACAGAAACAGCGTTCTCTCCAGACCTTCGCCGCCTCGCCGCGCGTGCAACAGATCGAGTCTTCCCCTGTGCAGGTAAGCCTCCAGCGCCTCCACCGCATTGCGCCCGATGGGCACAATGCGCTCCTTGTCGCCTTTGCCCCTCACCAGCAGGCTGCCGGTCTCCAGGCGCAGATCCTCCTGGCGCAACGCCACGATCTCACCCACACGCAGCCCGCCGGCATAAAGCACCTCAAGCATGGCGTGGTCTCGCAATGCAACTGCCAGACCATTCTTCGAATCACCCTCCACCCGGGTGGCTGCAGCGGATCTCTCCAACATCTCCGTTACTTCGCCCTCAGCCAGTGACTTGGGCAGCACCTTCCAACTCGCGGGGCTCTGAATATTCACCGTAGGGTCACGCGAAACACGCTTGTCTGTCAGCAGCCAGCGATAGAAGCCGCGCAGACAGCTCAGTTTGCGGGCGATGGAGCGCGACTGCACCCCGTGCTCGCGCAAATGCTGCAGGAACCCGCTCACATCCGCCTGCTGCGCGACCAAGAACGTCTTTTCACCGTCGCCATTGTCTCCGCCACCTTCCAGATACTCGGCGAAGATCTCCAGATCGTGAAGGTAAGCCTCGCAGCTCAACGGCCGCAGCCCCTTCTCCACCCGCAAGTGGGTCATATACTCGCGCAGCATCGCTCTACAACTCCCCGCATTCGACGCTTGACTCATCCTTAAATTTTCCTGCTGCGCGTCCCTCTGCACCAGCCCCGGTATCTGCCTCGCTACGTGACGGTTGGTTAGCCTCTTCCAGCCGGCCGTCCGCTGCCCGGGGTGACATTCCGTGCGGAGATCGGGCCATTTCCGCAGTCGGGAGAAAATTCTTGCTCCCGCCGCCAAGGAGAAAGGTTCTTTGCTAAACTCAAGGGCAATGAGCTGTTTTGTCGCCTCTCTTGCAGGGAGA
>JAKART010000190.1 GCA_021819255.1 Acidobacteriota bacterium | reverse complement strand
AGCCCTCTGCTGAATACACGGCGTTCACCAATTTAGTGAACGCCGTTTTGTCCTTATCGCATGAAGAGATGCAGCGCCGTGAAGCAGAGTACCGCGCCCAGGTTGACGCTAATTCCAAACGGCGTGGCCCGAAGCGCGGGTTGAAGCGAAAACCTAAGCAGGCTTCCGCTTCCCTCGGCCTTGTCTCTGAGCCTTCCGCTTAGAGAGTTTCCGGTAATTTCAGCTCCTTCCCCGTCAACTCCGCATAGGTGAGGCGCTTGCCTACGATTTGCGTGACCGCGAGTGCAAGGCGGTCAGAATCGTTCAACGGGTTATCTCTCGTAGCTCTGTTGTTGTACCGGTAAACCTGCTCCCCGACGTAACGGTCGAGGTGGAAGGGTTCGACAGCCACATAGGTACCGCGAAGCCCACGCTTGAGCAGGGACCAAAAGTTTTCAATTCCCTGCGTGTGGACGTTGCCACGTACATATTCTTCAACGTGGTTGACGGCCTCGTGGATGTAATCCTGCGCTTTGAGGAGATCGTAGGCCGGGGCGCTATCGGTGTAGACCTTCGATCCCTTTTCGATCTGGCTCAAGATTTCGTTCTGCAACGTTTCGCGCCGCACGTTCGGAACGACCTTGGCACGAACTTGGCGAAGTTCACGATCTAGCATTCCCATCACAGGAGTCTTTGGCCGCGCACTCAGGGCCTTGTAACGGGCTTCGCGCTTGGCGCGGTGCGTCTTCTGCGGGTTCGGGCCAACAAAGGTTTCGTCTACCTCTACGGGGCCACCACTGCCCATCTTGTGCGAGGCTTCGGAGTTCATCGCCAGCCGAATACGGTGAAGCATGAACCACGCCGTCTTTTGAGTGACACCGATGGTCCGATGAACCTCCCAACTGCTTACGCCGTTCTTGCAGTTGGCAATCATCCACATGGCCAGCAGCCACTTTTCTAGGCTGATTGGGGAATCCTCGAAGATCGTCCCGACCTTGATACTAAATTGCGCCCTAGGATGGCGAGTCTTGCACTGCCACACCCGACGCGCGGGGACATAGGCCGCATCCATACGCCCGCACGTCGGACACACAACGCCGTTCGGCCAGCGCCGATCTACCAGATAGGCAATGCAGTTATCCGCATTCGCAAAGTAGAGGATTGCATCCTGTAGCGTCTTGGGTTCCTTGACCATAGAGATACATTACAGGAGATCGTCTGATGAGTCAAGTATATTATTACCGTAGAAAGCCTCCCGGCCGCGCAAAGAAGCTCCGATGAGCGGGCCGAGTGGATGCGAGCGGGAAGCGCATGGGCACTTTGCGCGATAATCAACTATGCCTTCTCTTTGGACCCCCTCCTGTTGGCCTGAACGTCTTGCAGAACTTGAAGCCCGAACCAGCCCCGCCAAGGAGGCTCCGTTACGGCGCGATGTGCGGTCTTTGGGATCGCTGCTTGGACAGGTGTTGCGCGAGCAGCCCGGAGATGAGCTGTTTGGAGCCGTGGAGAGCCTGCGGCGGATCGCCATTGCGCGCCGCCAGGCCGATGCCAAGGGTGATGTGGAGGCGGCGGGAAGCCACCTGGAACAGGCGCAGTCGCTGGTCAAGGAGATCGCGCTGGATGCCCGGACAGCCTTCTTTCTGGCGCGGGCCTTCGCCTTCTACTTTGAACTGATCAACCTGGCGGAGACCAACCATCGCAAGCGGCGGCGGCGCTCGGCTCTGCTGAACGTGGAGTCCCAGCCCCAGCGCGGCAGCCTGCGCGGGACGCTGCGCCGGCTGCGCGCGGCGGGGTTCTCGCGCGAGCTCGTGATGACGCTGCTGGAGCGGATCTGCATCACGCCTGTCTTCACCGCGCATCCCACGGAGGTAGCCCGGCGCAGCGTCATGTTCAAGCGGCGCAGCATCTCCGACCTGCTGGAAACGCTGGACTCCATCCCTCTTCCGGTGACGGAGCTGGAAGCTCTGGAGGCGGCGCTGCTGGCGGAGATCACCGCTCTGTGGCAGACCGATGAGGTGCGCCATGAACGGCCGACGGTGCGCGACGAGGTGAACATGGCGCTGGATTACTATGAGGCGTCCCTGTTCGCCACCATTCCGGTGCTGTATGCGGAGATCGCCAGCGCCCTGGACGCGGAGTTCCCCGCGCCGGAGCCGACTCAGTTGGCCGATCTGCCGATTCTGGTGCGATTCGGCTCCTGGATTGGCGGCGACCGCGACGGCAATCCGTTTGTGACGGCCAAGGCCACCCGGGAGTCGCTGGCGCTCTCCCGCGAACTGGCGCACGACTACTATGTGACGAAGTTGACCGAACTGTTCAACCAGTTGGCCTCTTCCACCCGTCAGGCGCCCATCTCCGTCGAGCTGCGCCGTCGCCTGGCCCAGTACACGGAGATGCTGCGGGCCAACGGAGACGCTACGCCGTTTGACCGCTTCCCCAACGAGGCCGTGCGGATGCAGATTGCCTGCATGAAGCTGCGGCTGGGCGGGCTGCAGGCCGTGTCCATGCATCGTGGCCTGGCGCTGCCGCTGGAGTCCAGCTTGCCCCGCTATCAAAAGGCCCAAGAGCTGATCGAGGATCTGACGTTGCTGCGCGAGTCTCTGGCGCTGAACCGGGGCCGGCGGCTGGCGGAGCACTTTGTGGATCCGCTGCTGCTGACCGTGCGGACCTTCGGCCTCCATCTGCAGACGTTGGATATTCGCCAACATGCGCGCGTGCATCAGGCGGCGCTGGCGGAGTTGAAGGCAAGTTCTCAGACAGTGGCCGCAGATGGCCTTCAGAAGGACCTAACCGGCGCAGCGCAGATCCGCGCCGGCGAGGCCGGAGCCACCGACCGGGAGCAAGCAGTGGAGCTGAGCGCGCAGACTCAGGAGGTTCTGGCTACCTTCCGCTCTCTTGCGGAACTCAAGCAGAACCTGCCGGCCACCATCGCCCAGTATGTCGTCTCCGGCGCGGCCTGCGTGGAGGATGCGCTGACGGTGCTGGAGCTGGCCCGCATGGGTGGAGTAGC
Source organism: Acidobacteriota bacterium (assembly GCA_021819255.1). Taxonomy (GTDB): domain Bacteria; phylum Acidobacteriota; class Terriglobia; order Terriglobales; family Acidobacteriaceae; genus Granulicella. The sequence goes on along the minus strand of JAKART010000190.1, from coordinate 2,492 downwards.
CGTGGAGGGCGGAACCTGCGCCAACGGAGAGCGGGATCCCGGTCTGCAGCCGGTGCTGCTGTTCGAGTCCATCGAAGACTTGCGCCGGGCGCCGGAGGTTTGCCGGGAGCTTTGGACCTCCGAGGTCTACAAGCCGCTGCTGAAGGCCTGGGGAGGACGCCAGGAGATGATGCTGGGCTACTCGGATTCCAACAAAGACGGAGGCATGATCACCAGCACCTGGGAGATATGGAAGGCGCATCGAGCGCTGCACGTCGTGGCCCGGGAGTGTGGCGTCAACCTGCGCCTGTTCCACGGCCGCGGCGGCACCGTGGGACGCGGCGGAGGCCCCACCCATGGAGCCATCTTTGCCCAGCCTCTGGACAGCTTCAACGGTGAGCTGCGCATCACCGAGCAGGGCGAGGTGCTGAACTGGAAGTACAGCGACGTGGTGCTGGCGGAGCGCAACCTGGAGCTGATGATCGCCGCGGCGCTGGAGGCGCTGGCCCGGCCGGACATTCGGCCTCGGGGAGCCGGGGAGGGTGAAGCCGCGAGCGCGGCCCGGAAACTGCGGCTCAGCGGCGAGATTCTGCCCGAGTGGGAGGCGGCGATGGAGGAGATCTCCGCCCTCGCGCTGGCCTTCTACACCGAGCATCTGCTGGAGAATCCCGATGTCTACGCCTACTTTGAGCAGGCCACGCCGGTAGCCGAGCTGGAGCACGCCAGGATCGGTTCGCGGCCGGCCAAGCGCATGGATGCGAGCGCCTCGGGAGCATCGGCCAAGCAACGCCGGCTGGCAGACCTGCGGGCGATTCCCTGGGTGTTTGGGTGGATGCAGTCCCGGCACGTGGTGCCGGCGTACTTTGGGGTAGGCCACGCCCTGGAGGAGTACACCCGGCTCCATGAGAACGGCATGGCGCTGCTGCAAGAGATGGCGCGAGGGCTGCCCCTGTTTCTGGAGATCCTGCAGAATGTGGAGATTGCCATGGCCAAGGCGGACATGGGAATCGCCAAACAGTACTCCATGCTGGTGGCCGACGAGGCGCTGCGGGAGCGGGTGTTCAACATGCTGGAGGTGGAGTTCGAACGCACCCGGCGGATGGTGCTGGCGGTGGAGCAGCAGACCGAACTGCTGGAGAACAATCAGATGCTGGCGCACTCCATCCGGCTGCGCAACCCGTATGTGGACCCGCTCAGCCTGCTGCAACTGGAGCTGCTGCGGCGCAAGCGCGCCGGGGAGAAGAGTGAAGAGCTGGATCGCGCCATTACGGCCACAATCAATGGAATCAGCGCCGGGCTGAGGAACACCGGGTGAGAGCCTGGGGGTGAAGGCCGGGCCCGGCTTTCCGGCCCGGCAGGCAGGATTTGGCTTTCCGGCCCGGCGGGCAGGATCGGGCTTCGGACCGGAGCAAAGAGACGGCGCGCCGCGGTTGCGTTATTTGGAGGCAGGCGCCGCACTCTGGCCCGCCACAGGCACGGGCGTAATCGTCACCGCCTTGTCATTGACAAAGACGATGCGAATCGGATGGCCGTTGTTGTCAAAAAGAACCGTGCGGTTGCCGAGGTTGTTCGAGTCCGGGGTGGTCACTTCACCCAGCGACATCATGGCCTGGTTCTCGCTCATGCCCAAAACGGCCTGGTGTTTGTCGATGGCGGACCACATCGCCGGACCCCAAAAGCTATACAGCTTGTGCGGGTCGTCGTAGAAGAAGACGTTATCGTTGACGAAGTTGTAGCTGCCGTTGCTGAAGTCGCCCACCGGGGTCGCATAGAGGGTTTTAGGATCAGAGGATGCGGGCAGGGTGAAGGCCAGTAACACCTGACGCTCGCCCGCCGGGATGCGGAAGACCGCGAGTCCGGAGGCGGGAGCCTTCTCTTGGAACACGCCTTTGATGAGCAGCGGCGTGGCGCCCAGAAGATTGCCCACCGGCTTGGCGTAGTCGACATGATTGCCGTGGTCGAGGTAGTAGGCCAGTTGCCCGCCGGCGCTCACCCACACCGTCTGGCCGATCAGGGAGCGCTGGTCGGCCAGCGAGTCCGGATACTTCTTGCGCAGGAAGACGTTATCGTCAGGATTCACAGGAATGTCCGCGTAGGGATTCTTGTGGACCGGCCCGGCCTCATGATTCGCCCGGTAGATCAAGCCCACGCGTACGCCTACCATCAGCACCATCACGCTGGTGACGGCGATGGCGATCTTCGGTCCATTTTGCATGAAGAATTCTCTCCTTCTTGTAACAGACTAGCGTAGGACACGAAAAGGTTGCCGGGAAGTCGGCAGTAGAGTTTGCGGCCCGCGACCGATCCTCGTACGTGACCCGGGCGGGTGGCCCAAATCTCAACCGGTCTCGCTCTTCGTACCCGCCCACGCTCCACGTTCCCCTCCCAAACTGGGTGCCCCACATCTCGCGCCTTTTGAGATGTGGGTTCGCAGGATGCCAACGCCGCCTACGATCTCTGCCGTCCCGCATACGTCCACGTCGACTCAATCTCGACGACGCCCTTCTCTCCAT
>JAKART010000189.1 GCA_021819255.1 Acidobacteriota bacterium | reverse complement strand
AAAGGGATCTTTGTTCGCAACGGGCTGCTCCAGGCCTCCGGCGAAATCGTCCTGTTCACCGACGCCGACCTCTCCGCGCCCATTGAAGAGGCTCAGCACCTCATCGAGGCTATCGAAGCCGGAGCCGATGTCGCCATCGGATCCCGCTGGCTGGACAGGCAGAGGCAGACCATTCATCAGCCGCTCTATCGCCGCTTCTTCGGTCGTTGTTTCAACTGGGTTACACGCAAGGTGATGGGGCTTCCCTTCAAGGACACTCAGTGCGGCTTCAAGGCCTTTCGCCGCGACGCAGCGCAGACCATCTTCCGCCTCCAGACCATTGAACGCTGGGGGTTTGACCCCGAGATTCTCTTCATCGCCCGCAAGCTCCGCTACACCATCGTGGAGGTCCCGGTTACCTGGGGCCACGATGAACGCAGCCGCATCAGCTATCTCAAGGACGGCATGAAGATGTTGGAAGAGATGGCGCAGATCCGTTCCAACAGTCTGCGCGGCCGCTACGATCAAGCGATTGCTGCGCTCAAGGACACCAGCGCCATGGTCACCACACCGGTCGAACGCTCCAGTTCCCCGCCCTCCGTGACGCCAAGACCCGGCCGAGTGTGATCTCCCTCCGGCCGATTGAATAAAGAGTGCCCCCTGTCTTGCCTCCCCGCACTCCGATCAAAACACAGGTTTCATCCCTTCCAACTCTGGTTGAGGGCCCCCTCTACCGGCGCCGGCCTTCCTTGGTTTCCTCCACTACCCAGGTTTGCCGCCCACCCGCGCCTCTGTACGCTTACCGAACGATTCCGTTCGCTCTGGCGGGTGCGGAGACAGCGGTCGGGTGCGACAATGGGATTCGATTCTCCCACGGCTGAGGTCTGGTACGTTGCTTCGCTCTCTTTTTATTGGTCTCTCCACCAACCGCTCCTTCCGCGCCTTCTCAGAACGTTCCTCCCTTGGCCGCCGCGTCTCCCGCCGCTTCGTCGCCGGCATCTCACTGGACGAGGCCACAAACGTTGCCGCCGCGCTCAACGCCGAGGGCATTGAGGTCACCTTGGACGCCTTGGGAGAGAGCGTTCTGGAGATCTCCCGGGCGGAGCAGGGCGCTGCCATCTACCACCAGCTCCTGGATGCCATTCGGCAAAGAGGCCTGCGCGCCAACGTCAGCGTCAAGCTGACCCAGGTCGGCATGGACATCGGCGGCCCCACCGCCGGACCGGCTCTGGCCGAACGCATCGTGGGCGAGATGGTGGCCCATGCGGCGGCCAACGGTAACTTCGTTCGCATTGATATGGAAGGCTCGACATACACGGAGCCCACGCTGGCCCTCACCGAGCGCCTCCACCGCAAGTATCCCGGCGCTGTCGGCACAGTCCTGCAGGCTTATCTTTTACGCACCGAGCTGGACGCCGAGCGGCTGCTCGCCCAGGGAATCCGCATCCGTCTCTGCAAGGGAGCCTACAAGGAGCCGGCCGAGATCGCCTTCCCTGCCAAGGCCGATGTGGACGAAAACTACGTCAAACTGATGAAGAGGCTGGTCGGCAGCCCGGTCTTCTGCGGCATCGCCACCCACGACGAGGCCATCATCCAACAGCTCTGCGCCTTTGTCGCGGAGCAGAAGATCGACAAGCGAGCCTTCGAGTTCCAGATGCTCTACGGCATCCGCCGCGATCTGCAGCGCAAGTTGGTAACCCAGGGGTATGGCGTACGCGTTTATGTACCCTTCGGTGCCGAGTGGTATCCCTACTTCATGCGCCGCCTGGCTGAGCGGCCGGCCAACGTCCTTTTCCTGGCCCGCAACCTGCTGCGCCGATAAAGTTCTTGCGTGCAGGCGTACCCCAGGATTCTCCCCGGCTTACCCCGAGACCTCGACCTTTATGGGCTTTGCCCCGATGCAAACCGCTCAGCCCGCCTGGGAGGCTTCGTCCACGAAGAAAAAGAGAGAAGCTGCCAACGTTCTGCGCCCCTCCTCAATCGGCGATGTCGAGCATGTGGAGTTCCCGGTGTCGCACCTTGAAAGGAAGCGGTCGCCGAAAGGAAGCTGTCGCCTCCCGGCCGGCTTGACCACGCATCTTCATCTGGAAGCCGGCTCTAATTTCTGTCGTAGTTCACGCCGGGAATGAGTTTGGCCTCCCACTCTCGCAGAATCTGTCGATGTTCCTTCACCACGGATGCATAGGCGGGATCGTCGGCCAGGTTATTGATCTCCCATGGGTCTTTTTCAAGGTCGAAGAGCAGTTCATTGGGGTATTCGGTGAACTCTTCACCATGACCGGGAACGAATTGCATCGCCTTCCCGTCTGTCTTTCTTACGAAGGGCTTCTGAAAGTCGCCTGAGTACTGGTAACGCATGGCCCACTTGTAGCGCTTCGTGCGCACATTACGGCCAGTAATCTGCCATTCGGAGTACACATTGGTGCGCCATTGTCTGGGCGGATCTGCGTTTCGATCCACCCAGGGACGCAGGTTATGACCGCGCTGCAAGGGGGGCGCCTCAATGCCGGCGTAGTCGCAAAGGGTGGGCATGATATCCACGTTGGCGACCAGGTGTTCCGTATCGAGAACTCCCGGCTTAACGTGCTTCGGGCTCCAGACAATCAAGGGAACCTTGACCGAAGTCTGGTAGGGATGCCATTTTTCAATGCGCTGGTGACGCCCAAGTCCCTCGCCGTGATCGGAGGTGAAGATGACAATCGTATCGTCATTGCGCTCGCGGATGGCATTCATGATGCGTCCCACATGCTCGTCGATATCTTCCACCATCCGGTAGTAGTCGTAGGTGTAATTGCGCCACTGCGTGTCCGAGTGAAAGCCGCGATACGGCCCCTCACCTTGCGGCTCTTTGTAGTGGTAGTGGAAATTGGGAGGAAGGACAGGCAGTTGGTCGCCGAGTTGGTAGATGTCCTCTTGTGGCGTGGAGCGCTTGCCGTCCAGATTCATGGCCCAGTAGCAGATGTCATGCGGGTTCATCAGGCTGGCGACCAGCAGATAAGGCGTATCGCCGTGGTCATTGGCGATAAAGGAGGAGGCGCTGTTGGAGACCTGTGGATCGGTGTAAATGCCCATGCCCGAGCCACCCACCGGGAGGGTATCGAAGCCCGGAATCTTGCGCGGGCCGCTCACCCTCGGGTAGTTCCAATGCCCGCCGATGTGCCACTTGCCGCAGTAGATGCGGCGGTAGTCAGTGTACTGTTCAAACCACTGCCCCATGTTCGGGATGTTCTTATCCAGACCGATGTTGATCTGGACCACGCCGGTCTCAATTGCCATGCGGCCGGTAAACATGCAGGAGCGTGATGGGGAGCACACCGGGTCGGCCGTGTGGGACTCAAGAAACGAATAACCTTCTTGCGCGAGCCGGTCAAGGTGGGGCGTTTTGACCCAGTGCCCACCGTAGGCCGGGTGACGATAGTGGCTCTTGTAGCCGGCAATGGCATCAATGTTCAGTTGGTCAGAGATGATAAAGACGATATTGGGCTTCTTGCCTGTCCTGCTCCCGGTCTTTGTCATGGCCGCCGCTAGAGAAGGACGATCCAGCACGGAAAGGCCGCTGACCGCAGCCCCTGCCTTGATGAAGCTGCGGCGCGACGCGTCGTGTGGCTCGAATGTTGTCTCGGAAGAAACCTTCTGACTCGGGTACATCTTATTTTTCGGCATCACCGGAGTTCCTCAGAGGATCGGGTCCTACGGACGAGTTATAGCGGTCGGGGCAGGAACCAGTCCGCCCATTGGCTGCGTTCAGAGCATAAACCTGCAGGCCGGTGCAGACAAAGACCAGGCGATGATGCTCATCCACCCAGTAAGTGGTCGGAATCACCCCCGCACCCAGATCGCAGTAGCTGTGCAGCTTGAGAGAGCCGCTTTTCACGGGAACAACCACCTGGTCCCGATAGGCGAGCCTGTGGGAAGGCTGCAGCAGGTCATACTCGTCGATGAGCGTATAGGGGAGGGGCGGAGTCCGTTCGCCGGGCAGCCTTTGCACCGCCTCCAGCAGGGTCCATTCATTGCTGTAGGCTCCTTGCAAAGCAGTTCGGTACGTACGTATCTTGTCTCCAATCAGCAGCATGCCGTCGCGCACCGCTCCGCTGCGCCTGCGGCCGCTCTGCAGATAGGGTGGGTCGCCGGCTTCCTGCGCCAGCTTGGTGTCAAACAGCCAGGAAACAGGGGAGGCCAGCGCATCATTTTTACACTGAATCTCTGCTCGCTCAAACTGCGAGAAACCTGAAACGGAGTAGCGGCGCGTCTGCACGTTCAACGTGAAACCCGCGGAGTCTTTCGCCTCACGCGCAAGCGTAAACTCGCCCACCCTTCTGGCTCCGTGTGGGATCAATACATACATGGCATAGGACTGATTCCAGGAGCCTTCCGGGGTGAACTCCCCAAGCGGCGGAGGCATGTATTGCTCGGTGAGACCTTTCAAGCCTCGCAAGGCAAAATCGGTAGCTCCGGCCGAAGCTAAATCGACGGTCGCTGTCATGCTGCTTTTCTTGGCCATGTCCATTTCGATCGGGATTGCCGGTTGGCTGATCTTGTGAAACTGCCTGCAGACTGGCGCAGATTCACCGGTTGATTCTGTGCGGCACACTGATGGAGACCGCGGCCGCTAAACGCCCAGGGAGCTATCTTGGATAGGGGGCCGGCAGAAGAGATGACGCTGCATGCCCTCAAAACGGTAGCACAGACACTGAAGTATCGAAAAGAAAAATATTCATGATTTGAAAATTGGATCCCCCTCAAAGAGGTTGAAATCGGCTCGGAGACCTTCTTGCCGGACTTCAGCATCGGTCACAAGCTCGCCGCGGGTTACTCTTGTCCTCCAGGCTCATCGCCTGCTGGAATCAATCCCCGCCCTCAGGCTCATCGCCTGTTGGGCAAGAGTTCCCCTTTCCAAATCTTCAGAATTTCGTTACACTTAGAGATGGTGCTTGTACCTTCCGCCGTCTCTGTTTCCACCCGGGCGTAGTTTTGCCTGAAGGTGTGCAGAGGCTATCAGAAGCCCAGGAGACAGGTTTACCGGGAAACTACGGCAGATGAGGCCATTTCGCGCGATGTAGCGCCCGTCGCGTTTGGCTCCATCGAAGGAGACTGTTTGTCGAAAGAAGATGCAATTGAAGTCATGGCAGTCGTCCTGGAGACGCTGCCAAATGCGTTGTTCAAAGTCGAGCTCGAAAACAAGCATCAGGTGTTAGCGCACGTTTCGGGCAGAATGCGCAAGAACTTCATCCGCATCCTCCCGGGCGATCGAGTGGCCATTGAGCTTAGCCCGTATGACCTGAACCGGGGCCGGATTGTTTACCGCTACAAATAGAGCCGGGGATGGAGCCGAAATGAGCCTGGGCCTGAAGGCTCTCCGGCCGGGCAAAGGCGGCCCTGGGAAGCAAAGTTTTTGGCTTGATGCCCCAAGCCAGATGCAAGAAGAGAAGGAAAGCTGAGGAGTTGTTGAGATGAAAGTTCGTGCGTCAGTCAAGAAGATCTGCGACAAGTGCAAGGTGATTCATCGTCGCGGAGTGGTTCGCGTGATCTG
>JAKART010000188.1 GCA_021819255.1 Acidobacteriota bacterium | reverse complement strand
TTGTTGCCAGCCGGTCGTTACCTCTGAAGGGCGCACTGCCCGGGCTGACAGAGCCGTTCTGTTCCTGCGCAAAGATGGTTCCCTCCAGCAGGTTCAGGGATTCGACCACGTGATTTTGACCTCGGGTACAGAGACGATTACGGCTGCTGGGCTGAGTGCCTGGCTCAGCCCGCAGTCGGTCGTACGGTCAGCCAGGCTCTCCGGCAAGGTCTTTTTTGTGGATACGAATCCTCAACTGCCGCGTCAGGGATCTGCCCAGGTTGTGGATGCCGTCTTTGACGCCAAGGGCATACCCACCCGGGTGGTTGGCTCCGGCGCGGTCAAGCTCTCCGAGAGCGACCGCAGTGTCAGCCCGCGCGGCCTGGGGCGCTCGGCCGCCGGCGAAAGGATGGTGGTTCTCTTTGCCCCCGCTGAAAAAGAGGCGAGCCACCGCTCCTCCGCTGGCCACAACGCCGCGCAGGTTCGGGAGATTGACGCCAGCGGCGCTGCTTCAGCCGGTGGGGAGTCCTTAGCGGCCAGGCCGACCCATGGATCGAGTTCGACGGGTGCGTCTCCGCAGATCAAGGACAGCCATATCCGGGCCGATAGCCTCCGCTTGCTCTTCGTCACCCAGAATGGCCAGGCGGAGCCCAAATCGCTGTTTGGGACCGGGCATACGGTGCTGCAGCAGGATGCTCCGTTGGGGGCTCAGCAGATCAGCACGGGCGACACTTTGATGGTGGAGTTCGCTTCCGTTCCGCGGCCAGCCGGCAAAGCGGAAGCCAAGGTTGTAGCCGGTTCGGGAGCGAGTTCAGGAGCCAAACCGCGACCGGCTGAGACGGTCACGGTTGCCTTGGCCACGCAGAGCGGTCACGTGACCGTCCGCAACCGCGCTGCTGAGACCAAGCCCAAGCCGAAGGCGGGCGCGCAGGCCAGCCAGGGCATGCAGCCGGGGGCGATCTCTACGGGATCGGCCCAGCGCGCCAGCTACGTGGGCGCCAAGAGCACCCTCACGTTGAGTGGGGACGCTCACCTGTACGACGCCAACGGCTCGATTACAGCCCCCACCATCTCCCTGGACCAGCAGACGGGCAATGCTGATGCCGCCGGAGGAGTTCAGGGAGCCTTCCAGAATGCTCCCTCTTCAGGGGCTGCGAAGGCCGGAGACACAGCAGCTTCCGGTGCGGCGTTGCAGCCTGTGACCCATGTGCTCGCCTCTACAGCTCACTTCGATCACGCCCCGCAGTTGGCCACCTTCTACGGCAGCGACCAGGCGCCGGCGCGCATGTGGCAGCAGGCCTCCCAGGTTCAAGCCGCGCGGCTTATCTTTGATGGCCGGCATCGAACCTTCAGCGCGCGGCCAGACCATCCCGGGGTACTGATTCATGCGGTCTTCGCCTCGAACTCTACCACGCAAGGCTCTGCTCAGAACCGGCCGGAGGCCGCCCGTCCCAAGGCTTCCGCCTCCCCGGCGCCTGGCGGCCCGCTCTCCCGGTCTGGAGACGCGGATCAGCGCGCCCCCGGCATCATGCGCGTCGCCAGCCCCAAAATGGACTACAACGATCTCCAGCGGGAGGCCGTCTTCTCGGATGGGGTGACGATCTGGAGTGAGAGCGGTGAGGTTCGCGGAAGGCGCGCTGTGGTTTATCTTGCGCCGGCTACCAGCCCCCATCACGCGGCGCCGCCGGCATCTTCCTCATCTTCCGCGGGAAAGAGCATGGCCTCCGGCGCAGGATCAACGTCGTCTCTGGCTGTCCAGCCGAATCCATTCGGCAACTCAGTCGACCATGTTGTCGTCAGCGGCGCCGTGCAGGTGGAACAGCCGGGGCGTCATGGTACTGGAGAGCAACTGCTGTACACCGCCGCCCAAGGCACCTACCTGCTTACCGGGACTGCGGAGGTCCCACCCCGCATTGTGGATGCGCAGCAGGGAAACATCACCGGGACCAGTCTGCTCTTCGGGGATGCAGGTAGTACGATTGTGGTAGCTGGGAAAGCCGGTGGCGGCAAAGGAAAGGGAGCACGCGTGCGCACGGAGACGAATGTGAGTTCGGGGAGAGAGGAGACGCAGTAAGCGCATGAAAACCCTCGAGACCGAGGAACTGACCAAAGCCTATGGTGGGCGCCAGGTGGTGCGTGGAGTCAGTCTCCAGATTCATCAAGGGGAGGTGGTGGGGTTGTTGGGTCCCAATGGCGCGGGAAAGACAACCACTTTTTACATGATCGTCGGCCTGGTGCGGCCGGACTCGGGCATCATTCTGTCCGATGGAGTGGATATTACCCGGACGCCCATGTATCTTCGGGCGCGGGAATATCGCATCAGCTACCTGCCGCAGGAGCCATCGGTCTTTCGTAACCTCTCGGTGGAGCAGAACATCCTGGCCGTGTTGGAGACCCAGCCGCTGACCTGGGAGGCCCGGCGGCAGCGCGCCGAGAGCCTGATGACGCAGTTGAACCTGGGGCATGTACGCAAAACCCACGGCTATGCGCTCTCAGGCGGCGAGCGTCGCCGCGTGGAGATTGCACGCTGTCTGGCCATCAATCCGGCCTTTATTCTGCTCGATGAACCCTTCTCCGGGATTGATCCGATTGCGGTGCTGGAGTTGCAGCAGATCATCTTCGACCTGAAGGCCTCGGGAATCGGAGTTCTCATCACGGATCACAACGTCCGGGAGACGCTTTCGGTGACTGACCGCGCGTACATCATCAACGAAGGCCGTATCTTTCGGGCCGGAACTCCGGGCGAGTTGGGCCGCGACCTGGATGTCAAGCGGGTCTATCTCGGAGAGGGATTTTCCTTGGTTTAGCCTCCGGTTGGATCGGCTGGAAACATTGCAGATTCAATGGCTTCACGGTGCAAAAGATCTAAAGCGCAAAAGATTCCAGGCTCCATGGTGCGGGCAGGCAAGAAGCGGGCGATCCACGCCAAGGCCGCGGGCAGCACACCCACTTGTGCCGCCTGGGGTTATCTCTGTTGATTCCTTTACTTTCGACGAAGTTCCAGGTCGAGCGATAAACTGGTCCCAAACTTGCTTCCGGCGATCTTTGGTGCGGTCCCCGGCCGGGTTTCTGACTGGATACAGCCATTTTCGCGAGGTAGTACGCCGTGTTGCAGCCGCATCTCCATGTCAAGCTCTCGCAGCGCCAGATTCTGACCCCTGGATTGGTCCAGATGGTGAGCGTTCTTGCGTTGAACAAGCTGGAGCTGAAGGACATGATCAACGGTGAATTGGTCGCGAATCCGGTTTTGGAGGAGATCGACGAGGCCACGGAGACGCTGGATGAACGCGCTGCCAGGGAGAGATTGTTGGAGCAAAGCGTGGCGCAGACCTCGGGGGCTCAGGAGGCGGAAAAGAAGGATCCCTTTGACGAGATTGACTTTGGGAGCTACTTTCAGGACTATCTCGATCCCGGGTATCGAACTTCATCCAACTTCGAAGATCTGGACAAGCCCTCCTTTGAGCAATTTCTCTCCCGGCCCAGCACGCTGGCCGATCACCTGATGTGGCAGATTGGTTCCATGATCCTGAGCCAGGAGTTGCGCCTGGCCGTCGAGCTGATCATCGGGAACCTGGATGAGAACGGCTATCTGACGGCTAGCGATGAGGAACTGGCCCGGTCTCTGGTGGAGATTCTGGGGGGTATTCCGGTCGAGTCAGGTGGCCTGGCGACCGCGGACGGCTTGAAAAAGCCTGAGCAGCCGAAGAAGGCGGAAAGATCCGACCCTCCGAGCCATGGCGACGGCCGGTCGGAGGTTCTGGCTCTGGTGGAAAAGGCTCGCGCGGTGGCTGCCCGCCTGGATCCGGCCGGTGTGGGGGCGCGCGACCTGCGCGAATGTCTTCTCGCTCAGACGCAAAGCCTTCGCCGTGACGTGGAGTTGGCGCAGTTGCGGCGGCGCAGAGTGGCCCAGGATTCAGGGAGGGGCAGGGAAGCCAATGGACAGGATCTGGAGCAGCGGCTGGCGCTGATTGAGACGGCCAGCCTGATCATCAGCGAGTCTCTCGCCCTTCTGCAGAAGAAAGATATCCGCGAGCTGGTCCGGCTCTGCCGCCGTCCGGTGGAGTGGGTTGAAGAGGCGGTGAATCTGATCCGCACCCTGGACCCGCGGCCTGGGCAGCGGTACATCCAGTCAGAGGCGAGGCTCATCGAACCGGACGTAGCCTTTGTCAAGCGGGATGATCAGTACGTGGTGGTGATGAACGATGAGGATATGCCGGCTCTGCGCCTGAACCGAAGCTACCGCCGGATGCTGCGTGAAAAAAGCGCCGACCGGGAGGTTCGGGATTACGTCAAGGATCGCTACAAATCCGCGATTCAGTTGTTGCGCAACATCGAGCAGCGTAAAAACACGATTCTGCGCACATGCGAGGTGATCGTTCGCCGTCAGCGCGAGTTTCTGGATCATGGGGTGGAGCAGTTGCGTCCGATGATGATCAAAGAAGTGGCCGAGGAGATCGACGTTCATCCTTCCACCGTCAGCCGGGCCGTGGCCAATAAATATGTACATACCGCACAGGGCGTTTTTGAGCTAAGATTCTTCTTTTCCGAGGGTGTAAGCGGACCCGAGGGGGGAGATCTTCCCCTGCTTCTCCTCAAGAGGCGGGTGAAGAAGTTGATCGAAGAGGAGGACCCGCGCAAGCCGTGGACAGACGAGTATCTGGCAGCAGAGCTGCAGCGGCAGGGGATACACGTCACGCGGAGAACAGTCGCCAAATATCGTGAAGATATGCAGATTCCCAGCACACACCAGAGACGCCGGCGCTAAGAGTTGGTTGAAACTGCCGGGCTGTCTGTAGAAGCGGAGCAGATTCTGGATCGGTAAAGAAAGGTAAGCCGGAAAACGCGGGCCGATAAAGTGAGCCCAAAAAAGTGAACCCAAAAAAGTGAGCCCAAAAAAGATGAGCAAAGGGTGGGCTCAAGGTGGGCTCAAGGTGGGCTCAAGGTGGGCTCAAGATCGGTTGCTTCCTGGCTAAACTCTTCCTTTCACCAACTCCCCAGGCAACTTGTTGAGCAAGCCTCCCTCGCCGCCAGACGGAATCGATTGCGGACTTTAGAACGAAGAGTTTACCCCTTGCAACACGGGGCTGTTGTCCGTAGCCACTCTTCGTCAAGTGGTTGCGGGCAGTGGGGTCCGCCACGAATTCGGGTCATAGAGTCGGCGGAGAAGGAAGCTGCTGCGAGAACACGCCGCCGGTTGTCGGGTTCGGCCAGCCTGGAAGCTCCAACGCGCATCTCATAGCACGAACCGCAGCGAAATCGCTGCAAGGAGGATGCTTCATGACCATCGAATTTACGGGACGTCGCACGGCAGTCACTCCAAAGTTGAGGTCCATCGCGGAGTCGGGTATGGAACGCCTGGCCCTGGTGACCAATCGCTGCACCAGCGCGCACTTCATCCTGAGCGAAGATAAGTACCGGAAGATTGCGGAGGTCCGGCTGAACTGCCGGAATGAGAGCCTGGTGGCAGCCTGTGAGTCCACGGAGATGGAGGCGGCGCTTCGCGAGGCGCTGCAGAAGGTGGAGATGCAGG
>JAKART010000187.1 GCA_021819255.1 Acidobacteriota bacterium | reverse complement strand
GATCTATCAGGTCAATCACCGGGGAGGCTTTCCAGTCGCTCAGAGCGGCGGGATTGCCGCCGATCGCGGTTCCGATCACGGTGAAGATTCCCGAGCCAATCACGGCTCCGACTCCCAATGCGGTGAGTGAAACGGGGCCAAGGGTCTTCTTGAGCGCCGTCTCCGGAGCCGCGGACTCGTGAATGAGCTTGTCAATGGACTTGGTGGCGAAGATTTGGCGGGCCAGGTACTCGTTCCTCGTCGGTTTAGCAGATGGCAACGATTGTATGCGCTTTAAAATGGGATCGCGAACCCGCGCCGCTTCAGAGCAGCGGCTTCAAAGGGAGCTTCAGGAACACAATGCCGCCCTCGCCGCCGCGTTCCCAGAGAACCCCCAATTGGTCTTTGGGCAGCAGAACGATGTCGGAGTAAGCGGCCGGGCCGGGGTAGAGCACCGTATGCTTTGGCCAGGTTCGTCCGCCGTCGAAGCTGACGCTGATCGTCAGGTCCCGTCGCTCTCTGCGGTTGCCCGGGTTGCTGAAGAGCAGGACCGATGGTGCGTTGGGGGCAACGTAGCGGATCATGCTGCCTTCGCACTCCGGATCCGGAAGATCCCTGGCGACAAAGGTTGAATTCCATCTCTCCGAACCATCGCCGCTGATCGAAACCGTGCGCGCCCGGGAGCCGCTCTGATCGCGGCTGTTCAAGACGACGCCGCCACCGGCGCTCTGCGCGGGGGTACTCTCGTTGCTGCCCGGCGCATGCACCGTCCCTCCCAGCTTCCAGGTGCTCCCATGATCGTCGCTGAAGAAGGTATTCGCCTCGTAACTTCTGCCATCCGGCAGAGGCGGCCCTTGCGAATGATAGGCCGCAACGATGATTCGCCCCGCATGGGCTCCTTCGGTCAGTTGCAGCGCGTGCCCGGGGCCGGTAGCGTACTCGCGCCAGGAGGGCTGCTTCACGCTGGCTGTAATCTCCACGGGAGCAGTCCAGCCGGCGCCATCGTCCACGCTGGTGCGGTACCACACGCGCCTTGCGCCCTTGCCCCGCATCACGGCGGCCTCCGGCGCGTTGCCGGTGGTGTAGATCAGCAGGACCCGTCCACGCGGAGAGCGTGGGTCGGGCAGGTCGACCGCAGGGGATGCATTGCCGGCCTGCAAGTCGCCGTTTTCCGCAACGGTTCTGAGCTGGCTCCATGTCCTGCCGCCGTTGCGGCTGCGGCGCATCACGATGCGCACATCGCCAAAGTCCGCGCAACTGTTCCGGCGCGCTTCGGCAAAGGCCAGCAGCATTCCATCGGGCGTGCGAATGATCGCGGGAATCCTGAAGCAGGAGTAGCCCTGGGTTCCATTTGTGAAGACGCGCACCAGATCGGTCCGAGCCGGCTTCGATGATGCCTGTCCGCTCCCGCAGGCGAGCGCGAAAGCCACCGTCGCGGCCAGCGGCGGCAGGCGGCGGGCGAACTCGCGCAGGGGCGGGAGGAGAAGCTGAGGAGTGCTGCCAAACATGATCGCCTCCGGCCGTGAATCGGAGCCCGGCCGCATCCGGCGCAAGTCCGGATCGTCATCCCGGTTGCCGGCTATGCCCAGGGCCGCGGGCAGCGGCGTCTCCTTTCCACCTCGGGTTTGGGGCAAGACGACATCCATGAGAATGGCCCGAGGATGGCCCGGCGCTGCCCCCGCAGAAAGACGCCTCAGCGCTTGCTCTGGCCGCGGGCGATCTTGCGGACCTTGGACTTGTTTTCGCCGCGGGGGCCGGTGCGGGGGGCCTTGGGTGCGGCTTTCTTGCGCGCGGTGCGCTTCAGCTTCTTGCGCTCCAGCTTGTCGGTGACGTTCTTGGTGTTTGCCATGTGCCTCTCTTTATTGTTCCGAACTTTCCAATTGGAATGGGACCGGCCGAGCAGTCTCCGTTGTGCCTGCGGATGTTTTTACAACCGCTCGAGCTGGGCGAACCTCTCGACCAGCTTCTTCATGCCGTGACCTCTAAATTGTATGGTAAGCCTGGCATCTTCGCCCTCCCCTTCGCGGGAGAAGATCACCCCTTCGCCGTACTTGGGATGGCGAACGCGGGCTCCTTTGCCCAACTCCAAGCCGCCGAGGGGCGATGCGGCCTCCCGGCTCGGGCGGCCGTGGAAGCTGGAGACGCCTCCTCTGCCAAAGAAAGCAGCGGTGTTATCCAACGGACCGCTTCCGGAAGTTGGTCGCCCCACCCGGCGCTGGCTGAAACGTTGCTTGGCGTAGGCGCGGGCTCCGGAGCCTGCATCCTGAGACTCATCCTCGTAGGAGAAGTGGCGCTCGCCGCTCAGGCGATCCTCGTCGCGGCGGTTCCGTTGCGCGAAAGGCGTCGAGCCGCCAAAGCCGGTGGCTCGCCCCGGGCTGAGATCTTCGATCAGCCGCGCAGGTACTTCGGCCAGAAAGCGCGAGGGCAGGGACGCCTCCGGCATGTCATTGCCGTAGCGGCGGCGATAGCGCGCCCGGGTCATGATCAGGGTGTCCATGGCGCGGGTCATGCCAACGTAGCACAGGCGGCGCTCCTCTTCCATCTGGACCGGATCCTGCAGGGTGCGCGAGTGGGGAAAGAGTCCCTCTTCCAGGCCTGCCAGGAAGACCAGGGGAAACTCCAGGCCCTTGGCGGCATGCAGCGTCATCAGCGTGACGCGCGCATCGGCGGAGTAGCTGTCGGTGTCGGAGACCAGGGCGGCGTGATCCAGGAACTCAGCCAGCGTCTCCCCGCGAGCGGTGGCGTCGCGCGCTGCGTTGGCCAACTCCTTCAGGTTCTCGATCCGGGAGAGGCTCTCCGGCGTGGCCTCCTCCTCCAGAGCGCGGATGTAGCCGGAGCGATCGTTGAGGAACTTGATGAGCATGGGCAGGCTGGCTGTTCCGTTCGCGGTCGTAGCGTCCGCCGCCGGCGCGCTGCCGGGAAGATCGAACGGCGCTGCCTTGCTCTGGGCTGCGAGCATGCGGCCGAGACGCGCTGCGTTGGCCAACCGTTGGGCCGTGCCGGCAGGGTCTCGGGGCAGGGCGACCGGAGCAAAGGGATTGAAGCTCGCCTCGGCGTCGGGCATGGGCTCTTGCGCCAGCCGGTTGGGATGAGCTTTCTCCGCAAGCGGAGCCGCGAGCTCGTCGCCGGGGCCGAAGTCGAAGCCGAAGTTGAAGCTGGTGTCCGAACCCGAACCAGCGTCCTCGGCTGCGAGCGGGGCCTCTGCTTCTTCGCTCTCGGCTTTATTGGACTGAAAGCCGAAGTCGAAGTCCACAGACTCTTCGAGCGCTTGCGCAGAAGCAGCGTCGGGCTCCGCTCCCCGGACTTCGCCGTTTTGCTCGCCGAGATCTTTCAGGCCGGCCATGGCGCGGGCGTCTTCGATGAGCTTGCGAAAGTTGCCCAGGGCGGAGAGAGCGCGCTGCGGCAGCAGCTTCTCTTCTGTAGCGCGGGCCACGGCGTCCCAGGTGCTGATGCCCGCGCTCAGCGCGATCCGCTCGATGGTCTCCATGGTGGTTTTGCCGATGCCGCGCGGCGGGGCGTTGACGACCCGGCCGAAGGCAATCGAGTCATGCCGGTTCTGCACCAACTTGAGGTAGCTCAGGATGTCCTTGACCTCGGCGCGCTCGTAGAAGCTGAAGCCTCCCACCATGTGGTACTGGATCTGGTAGCGGCGCAGAGCCTCTTCCACCAGCCGTGACTGGGAGTTGGTGCGGTAGAGCACGGCGCAACGGGGCAGCTCCGCGGCGGTCTCGCGCAGATACTCTGCGATACGGTCGGCGATGAACAGAGCTTCGCTCTCGCCGTCCGCAGCCTCGTAGGAACCGATCAGCGAACCGCCCTCTCGCGCGGTCCACAGGCTCTTGCCCTTGCGCTGGGTGTTCTGCGCGACCACGGCGCCGGCAGCCTCCAGGATGGCCTCGGTGGAGCGGTAGTTCTGTTCCAGGCGGATGATGCGCGTTTCGGGAAAGTCGCGCTCGAACTCCAGGATGTTGCGGATATCCGCGCCCCTCCAGGAGTAGATGGACTGGTCTTCGTCGCCCACCACGCACACGTTGCCGTGCTTGCCGAGCAGCTTCATCAACTCGTACTGGGGACGGTTGGTGTCCTGATACTCATCGATCAGCAGATAGCGGTAGCGGCGATTGTAGCGGGCAAGCACTTCAGAGGAGGACTTGAGCAGACGGACCGTCTCCAGCAGCAGATCGTCGAAGTCCAGAGCGTTGGCCTTGGCCAGTTCCTCCTTGTAGATCTTGAAGATGTGAGCGATCTTCTCTTCCTCGGGATGGGTGGAGGCAAGAAAGTACTCCTGCGGATCCATCATGTGGCTCTTGGCCCAGGAGATGCGGCTGAGAGCGACGCGGGGTTTCAGCGCCTTGTCATCCAGAAAGAGGCGCTTCAGGGCCTGTTTCACCACCGCCTGCTGATCGGCCTCGTCGTAGATGGCGAAGTTGCGGGTCAGGCCCTGGTTGCCCACGCGCAGGGCCTCGATGTCTCGGCGCAGAATCCGCACGCAGAGGCTGTGGAAGGTTGAGATGGTGGGTTGGGCCAGGGTGGTGTGACCCAGGATCCTCTCCACCCGCTCGCCCATCTCCGCCGCGGCCTTGTTGGTGAACGTAACGGCCAGAATGTGGTCCGGGGAGACGCCGAGCTCCTGAATCAGATAGGCGATGCGATGGGTGATCACCCGGGTCTTGCCGCTGCCGGCTCCGGCCAGCAGCAGCACCGGGCCCTCCGTGGCGAGGATCCCCTCGCGCTGCTGGGGGTTCATCTTTTCGAGCAGATCGGACACCACCCTATTCTATCGAGCCGGCTGCGCTCTCTTCCTCCGGCTCTTCCGGCGCGCTGGAGGCTTGCCGCAGAACGCGGCGCAGGATGCCCATCACCGTCATCGCCTGCGGGTGCGTCATCCCCTGGCGGTAGCTGTGGGGGGCCTGCGTCGAGGCTGCCGCAAGCTTCAGGACGAGTTGGCGGACCACCGGCTCGCGGGAGTTCGCCGGGAAGCGGCGCGCATAGCCGGAGACGCGCAGAACCTCCAACAGAAGCTGGGTGAGGCGTTCGCGGTCCTCTGCCGTTGCTGGAGCCTCCTGTTGCCGCGGAACCTCCACGCTGGACTCGAAGCCGGAACGGGTCAACTCGTACAGGCAGACGGCGACGGATTGGCCCAGGTTCATCGAGAGGTGACGGTTCCCCTCCGGCTGGAACATGGGGATGGTGGTGAGCAGGTCGCAGTGCGAGAGCTGATCGTTGGTCAGGCCGGTTTTCTCCGAACCGAACAGCAGAGCCACGCGGTGCCCTGCCGCCCCAGGCTCCTGCTCCGGGCCGGCTTGCTCCGGACCGGCCTGCTCCGGACCGGCCTGCTCCGGACCGGCCTGCTCCGGGCCGGCGTGTTCCGGACCGGCGTGCTCCAGACCGGCGTTGCCCGCCGGTGCGCCCGGGGCGGCGGCGCTGAGAGCTTGCAGGATCAGCGGCGCAGCTTGCTGCAGACGCAGGATGGGCTGCCGCAGACTGCGCTCGCCGATGGCTGTGGTGCCTACCGTAAAGGTGCAGTCGGCAATGGAGATCG
>JAKART010000186.1 GCA_021819255.1 Acidobacteriota bacterium | reverse complement strand
ACACCGCCGAGCAAGCCGCCAACGCCACACGTGAGATTCTGGACCTGTTCAACCAGGACCGGAAGAAGATCGAGACCCTCGGCAGACCCGCTGCCTCCGTGCTGCGCGTCTTCCAACACATGCAGAAAAGCCCGATCATTGCCATTCCATCGACGGCGAAACGGATTGGCATCTCCGCTCCAACGGTCGCCAAGTCGCTGGGGCATATGATCGACCTGGGCATCGTCGAGGAGATTACCGGCCGCGAACGCCATCGTCTCTTCGTCTACCGCCGCTATTTGGACATTTTGAACGAAGGAACGGAACCGCTGCGGTGAGCGCGATTGAACATCAAACCGTCTCAAAGAAACCTGTGTGCGGAAACTGGACGACTGAAGTTGCCACCCAAGCCAGGAGGGCCTGCTGCCATGAATGACGTATTTGATTTCCGCAACAAGCTGATTGAGCAATATGGCAGCTTCTCCCGCAGCTTTGTTCAGATTGCCGCCGACGACATCAAGAATGAAGTCAAGCGCCAATACGATGAGGGGCGCTACTGGCCTGAGCCATTGGTGCAAATCAATCCAAACTATCAGCGCAAGGAGACGGTGCAGGAGCTTGCGGCGCAGGGGAAGCTGCATCCCCTCTGCGCTGATATCTTTCAGGCGGGAAAACCAGAGGGACGTCCTCAGCCCGTGCACCTCTATGCACACCAACTGGAGGCGCTGGCCAAGGGGCAGAAGCGGCAAAGCTTCGTGGTCACAACGGGCACTGGCTCGGGCAAGTCCCTATCGTTTTTCATTCCCATCATCGACCGAATCCTGAAGGCCAGGGAAGAAACAGTGGACAAGGAGGCGCGCACCCGCGCCATCGTCATCTATCCGATGAACGCGCTGGCTAACAGCCAGTTGGAAGAGTTGGACAAGTTCCTGCACAACTACTCGCCGGAGCAGCGCCCTTTCAGCGTGGCGCGTTACACCGGGCAGGAGCGGGCGGCTGAACGGAGTGCGATTGCGAACAACCCGCCGGACATCCTGCTCACCAACTTCATGATGCTGGAGTACATCCAGACCCGCTACGACGAGGTGGACCGCCGCGTGGTGGATCACTGCGACGGCCTCGAATTCCTTGTGCTGGACGAACTGCACACCTACCGCGGGCGTCAGGGCTCAGACGTTGCGCTGCTTGTGCGCCGTCTGCGCGAACGTCTGCATGCCGATAACCTGGTCTGCATCGGCACCTCGGCCACTATGTCAAGCTCTGACAGCGTGGATGAACGGAACCGGGCTGTAGCGGACGTCGCCAGCAGACTGTTCGGGACGGACATCAGTGAACGGGAGGTCATCGGGGAGACTCTGGAAAGGATCACCAACCAGCTCAAGGATGTGAACGCCATCCTCCCCGAATTGCCTGCCGCCGTCATGCGCAGCCGGTACACCTGGCCCGATTTTGCGGCCTTTCACGATGACCCGATGGCAATCTGGGTCGAGCTCACACTCGGGATTGAGTTGCCCGCCGACGAGCCCCCGCGACGGGCCAGACCCATAACGCTGGCGGACGCCGGCCAGCGCCTGGTTGCTGTCGCGGATTGCACTGAGGCTGAGGCTCGAGATGCACTGCAGCGATTTCTGCTTGCCGCGCATGAGGTGCGTACACCAGAGGACAGGCCGCCGTTTGCCTTCAAGTTGCACCAGTTCATCAGCGGTCCGGGCAAGGTTCTCACGACGCTGGAGGCGCGGGGTAGACGTTACGTCACGCTCGATGCCCAGCGTTTTGCGCCGGGCCGACAGGGCGAGGGTGTTCATCTGTTCGCAACTCATTTTTGCCGTGACTGCGGCCAGGAGTATATGCCGGTGTGGCAGTCTTCCCAGCAGCCGGAGAGCTATTCGCCGCGAGAGA
Source organism: Acidobacteriota bacterium (assembly GCA_021819255.1). Classification (GTDB taxonomy): domain Bacteria; phylum Acidobacteriota; class Terriglobia; order Terriglobales; family Acidobacteriaceae; genus Granulicella. Next base: position 3,655 of record JAKART010000186.1, on the reverse strand, counting down.
TCGACGACGTTGCGGCCAATGCCGACGACGGACCCGTCTACGGCTTCCTCTGCCCAGTAGGGGAGGGACAGCAATATGGAGGCTTGGTCGAGGATCTTCCCGAGTCCTGGGTCGATCAGGGGCGGACAGAGCCCAAGGTGAAGCAGTCCTACAAGTCGGCAGTTCCCAGGCGTATCAAGGTGGATGCGCGGGGTTGCGTTGGAGAAGGCATTGACTATTGGTTCATCCCCGGCAAGTTTCGTTTCTGCTTGTGCTGCGGCACTGCCCACGAAGCTTTGGGCAAGGATGCAAACCGGCTCTCCAGCCTCTCCGGCGAAGGCCGTTCTTCCGCCACGACCATGATCACTCTGGCGGCGCTCCAGCAATTGTTTGAGATGCCGGAACCTGAACCAGGCCAACCCGACCCGCGCAAGTTGCTGGGGTTTACGGACAACCGCCAGGATGCCGCCCTGCAGGCCGGCCACTTCAACGATTTCATCTTTCTGCTCACCCTGCGGGCCGGCCTGATTGGGGCATTGCGGGAAAACGGCGGCTTGCTCGACGAAGGGCGCCTCTCTGACGCCGTCTTTCAAGCCCTCGGCCTCCATAAGGAGGATGAAGGAACGCTGGTAGAGTATCTGCGCTCTCCCAGGTTGATCGGAATCGCAAGGCAGGAGGCTCAGCGCACGCTGCGCTTCATCCTTGCGTATCGGCTGTTGCGTGATCTGCGGCGCGGCTGGCGATTCAACAATCCCAACCTGGACCAGCTCGGACTGCTTGAGATCCGCTACCGTGATCTGGATGCGTTCTGCGGGGCCGCTGAGAACTTCGCGGGTAACGGAGTGCTTTCTGGGCTTGCTCCAGAACATCGCGTCAAGCTCTTCACACTCCTATTTGACTTTATGCGCCGCCAGTTGTGTCTGGAGAGCAGGTTTCTTGACCCGGTGGAGCAGGACCGGGCGCGTACCAGCGCCTACTCCTATCTGAACGAGCGTTGGACCTTTGCGCCCGACGAAAAGCTGGAGACTGGTCGGTACCTGATTCTGGACAAACGCCCAGAGCACAAGGGCAAGCCGCGTACGGACGTGGTGAACGGCGGACCGCGCTCGCGGCTGCTGCGGGATATCAAGGCTGACTCGCTCTGGCAGGAAACGATCTTCGCCAGCGAGGTGAAGCAGTGGAAGGGGACGGATTGGACAAAGTTGATCGAGGAGCTTTTGACGGTTGCCAAGAGTCACGGCGATGTCCAGTGCATACCGATCAGTGCCACGCTCTCGGGATGGCGTCTGAACACCGCCGTACTGGAGTGGCATCTGATCGAAGATCAGGAGATCACGGACAGCTCTCGCGTTAACCGATTCTTCAGCTTGCTGTACCGGAATATCGCCGATCTGCTGCATCGGCCCTCGCACCCGCTCTTTGACTTCGAAGCGCAGGAGCACACAGCCCAGGTGGATGCGCCACGGCGGCAGTTGCTTGAACAACGCTTCCGCTACACAGAGAAGGACCGCCAGGATTGGGCACAGCAAGCGACGCACGAAGCTCCTCTGGAGCGGCTGCCGGTCATGTTCTGCTCACCCACCATGGAGTTGGGTGTGGACATCTCGGCACTGAACACGGTTTACCTGCGTAACGTGCCACCGACCCCGGCAAATTACGCGCAGCGCAGTGGACGCGCTGGCCGCTCTGGCCAGCAGGCTCTTGTCATCACCTACTGTGCAGCCCTCAGCCCGCACGATCAGTGGTTCTTTGCCAACGCTGCCCAGATGGTGCACGGTGTAGTGATGGCCCCCACGCTCGATCTGGCGAACCGTGATCTGATTGATAGCCACCTGCAGGCGGTGTGGTTGGCTAGCGTTCAAGCGCCGCTGGAAGACAGCATCGCCCCCATGCTGGAGCTGGACAAACCAGGAAAGCCAGTGAAAGCTGAGCTCTTTGCGGCGATGAACGACCCCGAGGTGCAGCAACGTGCCCAGGTCAGCGCCGAGCGGGTCATTGCGCAGCTTGGCCAGGAACTGAAGGGAAGCCACTGGTTCACGCAGGATTACGTCAGGCGCGTGATAGAAGAAGCTCCAAATGAATTTTCCAAGGCCTTGGAACGATGGCGTGCGCTGTTCGACGCTACGCTGCAGCAGATGGATATGGCCGACAACGTTGTCCGAAGCCATACAACTCCCACGGCCGAGCGAGAGAGAGCGCGTTTCCGCTACAACGACGCCTCTCGTCAACACAACGTTCTGCTCAAATCCGGAAACGGGCAGAACAACGATTTCTACACCTATCGCTATCTGGCGAGCCAGGGCTTCCTGCCCGGCTACAACTTCCCCCGGCTTCCGCTGATGGCCTGGATCCCAGCCCGTGGAGGCGCGACCGCGAACGGCAAGGACGATGAGGGCAGCATGGTCAGCCGGCCGCGCTTTCTGGCTTTGTCGGAGTTTGGACCGCGCAGCCTCATCTACCACCAGGGGCGCATGTACCGAGTGGTCCGCGCCAAACTGAACGTGGGCCATGCCGACCACATCTCAGGCGATAGCCGTTTGGCTACCATCGCTTCCTTGATCTGTAGTCAATGCGGATATGGACATCTGGGAGCTCCTGGGGATACGCAAGCGCTCTTCAATCGCTGCGAGAACTGCGACGCACTGCTGAAGGAGGATGACTGGGTACGGGAGCTCTACCGGATCGAAACCGTCGAGACTGTGGCTGTTGAGCGCATCTCGATCAATGACGAAGAGCGCCAGAGACAGGGATTTGAGCTCCAGACGACCTATCGTTTCCTCCCCGGCCCCGACGGCGCCGTTCAGAAGCAGAAAGCCGAAGTGCGGCTGGGGGATGATGTGCTCGCCGAGCTCACCTACGCTCCGGCGGCGCAGCTTTGGCGAATCAATCGTGGCTGGCGCCGGCGCAGGGACAAGAAGCAGCTCGGCTTTTACATCAATCCCATCACGGGCGCCTGGAGCAAAAAGGACGCTCCGGATCCGGAAGAAGACAGCTCGAGCGACGATACGTTGCTCAGCAGAGTTCCGGACCAACCCATCGTTCCCTTCGTTGAAGATCACCGGAATCTGCTGATCCTGGCCCCTGTAGAGCCCTTGTCGTTGGAGGCTATGGCCACGCTGCAGGCGGCCCTGAAGCGCGGGATCGAGATGACCTTCCAGATTGAGGAGTCCGAGCTGGTCGCCGAACCGCTGCCCACGTCTGGCAACCGGCAGGCATTGCTATTCTATGAAGCGGCTGAAGGCGGCGCGGGCGTTCTGACCCGGCTGGCCAATGATCCCGCCAGCCTGGGGTTGGTGGCGCGAAGGGCTCTCGAATTGCTCCATTACAGTCTGCCCACGGATGGAGTAGGGGATGTGGATGCTTTGCCCGCGCTGGAGCAGACGGACGCGCTTGGCAATCACCTGTGCGAGGCGGGGTGCTACAGGTGCCTCTTGTCCTACTTCAATCAACCAGACCACGAGTACATCAACCGCCGCCACCCTGATGTACTGAAGCTGTTGGTGGCTCTGGCCAATGCCCAAGTGGAGCTGCGCCTCGCCTCCTCCGGCGCCGGTGTTGCAGCGCAAACGCTTGACGGTGGCGCGGTCCCCTGGCTCGCGGCGCTCAGGCAGGCTGGGCTGAACGAGCCGGACCTGGTCAACGTTCCAGTTGGTCAGGGGGCAGCAACGAGATCGGA
>JAKART010000185.1 GCA_021819255.1 Acidobacteriota bacterium | reverse complement strand
CCGTCCCGCCGGCCGCTTCGGCTAAGTAATCAACATGCAGTCCCCATAGCTGAAGAACCGGTACCGCCGCTCCACCGCGTATGCGTAAGCAGCCAGCACGCGCTCCCGCCCCGCAAAGGCTGACACCAGCATCAGCAGCGTCGACTCGGGAAGATGGAAGTTCGTAATTAACCCGCTCACCACCTTGAACTCCGCACCCGGCGAAAGAAACAGGCTCGTACTTCCTGAGTGCGGCCAGAACGCCGACCCAATCTCCGCGCCGCGCGCCTCCGCCTCGCGAGCCACATGTTCCAGCGTCCGCGTACTCGTCGTGCCCACCGCAACGATCCGTCGCCCCTCGGCCCGCGCCCGGTTCACCGCCTCGGCCGCCTCGGCGGAGATCGTATAGCACTCCGCATGGAGACGAATCTCCTCGGTCCGGCTCACCCGCACCGGCTGAAAGGTTCCCAGCCCCACGTGCAGCGTCAGCGTTGCCATCTCCACGCCACGCTGACGCAGATCGGTAAGAATCTCCGGCGTAAAGTGCAGCCCCGCCGTGGGAGCAGCGGCTGATCCTGCCACATCCTCACGGCCCAGTGGATGAGAGTACACCGTCTGGTACCGCTCGCGATCCTCCTCCCGGTCCGGGACATCCTTCTCCCGATGAATGTAGGGGGGCAACGGCAGGTGCCCGATCCGCTCCAGCACCGCGTAGAAATCCCGCACTGGATCAAACCGCAGCCTCCGCTCGCCAAACTCTCCGGCTCCGGTCACCGTCGCCCGCAGCAGCACCTCCTCAGAGCCCGGCGCAAAGAACAGCAGCCTCTCCCCCACGGGAGCCTTCCTGGCCGGTTTCACCAGAGCGCTCCACTCCTGTCCTTCTACGGATCCTTCTGCTCCGGCTCTGTCTGCTCCTATCTCCGGCCGCGCGGCGGCAGCTCCGCCCAGCCGCTCGGTCAAAAGCACCTCCAGCAATCCTTGCGGCATCGGTCCTCTCGGAGCCGCATCTCCCGCCTGCTCCGCCGCGCTGGTCTGCGCCATGCGCCCCCAACGGCGGGAATTGAGCCGCGCCGGAAAGACGCGCGAATCATTCAGCACCAGCAGATCCCCGGCCCGCAGCAACTCCGGCAGCTCCCGGAAGCTGTAGTCCTCAAACCGTCCGGTCCTGCGGTCCAGCGCCAGCAACCGGCTCATCCCGCGCACCTCTACCGGCCGCTGCGCAATCAACTCTTCAGGAAGATCGTAGTGAAACTCTGAAACCAGCATCCGCCCTCCATATCCTCCATCACGGCTCCCGCTGACCGGCTCCAGCCGCCAGAGGCTGCAATCGCCTTCCACCATCCAGCGCCGCCGTATCCTGACGATCCTCAACCACGGCCTTCGGCACGCGCAGCTTCACCCGCCCCCGCCAGCCCCACCGCCTCTTCCATAGCCCTCTGCAGCCGCTCCAGATCCGCGCCGACGTGCGCCGCCCACCCCACCGTCACCGTCGCAAACGGTTTGGGAATCGCGAAACGATCCCAGCTCTTCAGATACCACGCTCGCGACGGCTCGGCGTGGTACGCTCCAATCCACGCAGCGCTCGTCAGCTCCGCCAGATGCACCGGCCCGGGCTTGGCCACGCGCGCCGGTCCCCTCGGCCCATCGGCGGTAAATGCGCACTTGTGTCCGTCCGCGTAGGCCTCCTGCATGATACGCAGCGCCGTGGCCCCACCCCTTGAACTCGATCCCCGCACCGCCACAAAGCCCAGCCGCTCCACCGTCCGGGCGATCAGCTCCCCATCGAACGACCTCGAGATCAGAATCGCCACGCCCATGTCCCGAAAACGATGTGCGCAGATCAAGGTGCCGCTGTGCCAGAAGCAGAAGATTCCTCGCCCCGGAATCAACTGTCCCGCAACCGTTCCCGGAGCGCACACATCGCGATAGCGCAGCGTCGCCCCCAGCGCCCGCACCATGCAGGCCACCAGCGGGGGCACAATCGCCAGCACCAGCCTCTGCTTCCACGTGAAAACCTGCACGCTCACGAGTCTACCGCCTGCCAAGCCGCCCTACGCTCCAAGCTCGGCGCGGATCGCGGCGGCGATCGCGTTCGCGTGGCGATGCATCGCCTCTTCACTGGCCGCCTCAATCATCACCCGGGCCAGCGCCTCCGTTCCGGAGTAGCGGATCACAATGCGGCCCGTATCCTTCAGGTCCTGCTCTGCCGCCTTGATCGTGGCCACCACCGCTGGAATCGTGTCCAGCGGCCGCTTCTCCCGCACCTTCACATTCAGGATGATCTGCGGGTAGTTGGTCAGGTCCGCGATCAGCCGGCCGAGCGCCAGCCCACTGCGGTGAATCAGATCCAGCACCAGCAGCGCGGTGAGCAGACCATCGCCGGTGGTGGCGCGGGCGGGGAACAAAATGTGGCCGGACTGCTCTCCTCCCAGCGCTGCCCCTGAGTTGCGCATCTCTTCCAGAACATACTTGTCGCCCACCGGAGCGCGCAGCATGCGAATCCCCGTACGGGAAAAGGCGGCCTCCAGACCCATGTTGGACATGGTCGTAGCCACCACCAGGTTGTTCGCCAATTCGCCGCGGGCCTGCAAGTCCCGCGCGCAGGCCAGCATCACTGCATCGCCGTTCACCACCTTGCCGTTCTCATCGGCAAACAGAGCGCGGTCCGCATCGCCGTCAAAGGTGATCCCCAGCGTCGCGCCAGAGACCTTCACCTGGGCGGCGACGATCTCGGCATGCAGCGCGCCGCACTGTTCGTTGATGTTCCGCCCGTCCGGGGAAGCGTGAGTGATCTCCACCGTGCCGTGCAAAGACTGAAAAAGCTGAGGCGCGACCATGCCGGCAGCTCCGTTGGCGCAATCCAACACGATGTGCCGGTTGTCCAGAGAGAGGCCCGGAACCGCATCCAGCAGGAAGCGAATGTAATCCGCGCGATACCTCTCGTTCGCCTCGGGAGCTTCCGGCGCCTCCGGCAGCTTCGGGTCTGCGGCCAGCACTCGGTCGATCTCCTCCTCGATGCCGATCTCCACCTCGTCCGGGAGCTTGTAACCATCGCCGCCGAAGACCTTGATGCCGTTGTCTCTCCACGGATTGTGGCTGGCCGAGATGACCACCCCGGCTTGAAAGCCGTGCCGGCGCGCCAGGAAAGCGATCGCCGGGGTGGTGATGATTCCAGCCGACTCGACTCTGGCCCCCGCGTCGCGGAGCCCGGCAGCCAGCATGGCGCCGATCCACGGCCCGCTCTCGCGCGTGTCCATGCCCATCACCACCCTCACCTGCCCCTCGGAGGGCGCGCCAAAGTGGGCCTCCGTGGCCAACCGGGTGGCAAGAGCAACGCCAACCGCATAGATGGTGCGCCTGTCCAGCGGCGCCTCGCCGGCCACCGCTCGAATTCCGTCTGTTCCGAATAACTTGCGCATGCTCGTCCTTCAAACTCGATTTGCATCCTTGATGTTAGAGCAATCTCGCTGTGGATGGATCCCCGGGATCGGGCGTGAAACTCTGAATCTGTTGAAGGAGCGATCTTTCGCAGCGCAGACCCCACGCGAACCACCCGGCAGACGACGCTCCCTGCGACCCCGTCTTCCGCAGGGCGCGAGATTTCAGCAAACCGGAGGCCTGGTTCGCTCACCCCGGCCTGGCTGCCCTGCAGGTTGCTACTCGCTGGTGTCCACCGTGGCGCGCAGGCGGCCCTGGGCGAGTTGGGCCGTAATCGCAGCTCCAGCGCCGACCTGGCTGGAGCGGCGCAGCAGACCGCCGTCGGGGCCATAGACCAGCGCATAGCCTCGTTCCAGAACACGGTAGGGGCTCAGCGCCTCCAGCCGTGTGGCAGCGCGATCCAGGCGGCTGGCCGCAGGCTGCCAAAGGCCGGCGTGAGCCCCACGGAGGCGCTGCTCCTGGGCTTGCAGGCTATGGCGATTCCTTGCCAGACGGAGCGAGACGTGCTGCCGGCTGATCCTGCTCTCCAGTTGCGTCAGGCGCGCCAGATGGCGGCGAAGGGTCTTCTCCACAGAGACTTGGCTGCGACCGGTAAGATCGTCCAGACGCTGCGCACGCCTCTCCAATCCGGTTTGGACCTTGCGCAGAATCGCCTCCGCGTTCCGCGCGGAGACGCTCTGCCGCAGGCGCAGAACGTTGTAGTTGCAGGCGCGCATCAGCCGCGTCCTCAGAGGGGCGAGCCTATCGGCCAGCCCGTAGTAACCGGCGGTAAGAATCTCCGCAGCGGCGGAAGGCGTAGGGGCGTGATGGTCCGCAGCCGCATCGGCAATGGTGGTGTCTGTGGCATGGCCGATGCCGGTAATCACCGGAAGATACGAACTGGCAATCGCCCGCGCGACTTCCTCGGCGTCGAAACCGTGGAGATCCTCCCAGGAGCCTCCACCACGCGCCACCAGAATGACGTCCGCGACACCCGCGTCCGGATGGCCTTCCCGGCCTCTTGGAGAGCCGCTTGCAGGGGGAAGATCCGACGCCTGCATCTCCGAGGCGGAAAGATCGCCTTCCGCCTGGGCTGCCTGCTGCGCGCGCAGGCTGAACCAGCGGACGCCCGCCGCCACCTCGGCCGCGCAGTTCGGGCCCTGCACGGAGGCTGGATAGATCAGCAAACGGACCCCGGCATGGCGACGGCGGCAGACCTTGATGATGTCGCGCAGCGCCGCGCCTTGCAGGCTGGTCACCACGCCGATGCAACGCGGAAACGGAGGTAGCGGCCGGGCGTTGGCGAACAGACCCTCCTTCCGTAAGCGTTCCTTCAAGGCCTGGGTAGCGGCTAGAACAGCGCCCAACCCGGTCTGCTGCATCGTCTCTGCCACAAGCTGAAGCTGACCGCGCGGCTCGTACACGGACAGCGAACCGGAGACGCGCACGGAATCTCCATCTTTGGGGCGGAAGCGCAACAGAGCTGCCTGGCGGCGAAAGAGAACGATCGAGAGCTGTGCCTCGGCGTCCTTCAAAGTGAAGTAGCAGTGGCCGCTCGAAGCCGGGCGCCAGTTGGAGATTTCGCCCTCCACCGTGACGCGGTTGTGGGTGCGTTCCACCAGGTTCCGGACATGGCGGACGAGTCCTCCTACGCTGAAGACCTCAGGCGGGACGGCCGTTGGAAACCCATCCCTCTTCTCCGCCTCTGCGGGAGGCCGCTCCGGCGCATCCATCTGGTTTCGATCTGCGGGGGTTGGATTCTGCGCCGCCGGAAGCGGCTCCGCTGGAAGCACTCCAGCCTGGGCGCTCAATGCCCGCGAACGGACCGGCCCTGGCGCAACATCATCTTCTTTCGGACTTTCGTCTGGATCCACGGCCTCAAACAACGAAAGGGGGACACGCTTCACCGGCGCCGGCCTGCGCATGCGGGAGCGGCGAAGATCGGCGAGACTGGGGATTTCGTCAGGCATCTACACAAGAGTCTAGCCCGCGGACGGAAGGTGCGGAAGGAGCCCCCAGCGGCTTCCCCTTCGGGGGCAATTGCTCCACGCTCTCCGGGCTCGGCATCCTAGACCATTTTCCCTGATGATGGGTGTACGGAAGCGGGTGTTCAGTGGCGTTTTCATTGAGGAAAACGCCCACAGGAGTCGTTCCCCTTGCTTACACC
>JAKART010000184.1 GCA_021819255.1 Acidobacteriota bacterium | reverse complement strand
GGGAGAGATTGACCCCGGAGCTGAGCAGTCCACCGTACATCTCAAAGACCGAACGCAGCGGAAGTTCAAAGGTCAGTATCGTGGTGGTGGGCGAAAGGGCGCGCTGATCCAGAAGCCAGCAGCCACAGCCGGACATCGTCTCCAGCAGAGCGGGGAGGAATTCACGGTGGCTCTCGTAGGTGTGTCCGCGCAGTTCGATCACAGGGATCGAGACTGCGGAGAGAAGCGGATCCGGTTGGTTGCTGAATTCGGACGGCATCATGGACACTTCATTTACCTTGCTGGAATTATCGGACAACAGCTACCGCACGTGAGAAGTGTCGCAAGCTGCTACGAGAAGGCGCAAGCCAAAGGATCCTACCCGGATACCGTCCCTGGGAAGACCGGGCCTGCGCCCCGCCCCGCCGGGCGGGGCCGCTACACTCAGAAGGGAGCCAGGAGGAGGAAGACGTGGTCATCGGACTCGGATCCGATCTGGTGGAGATCGAGCGAATCGCTCAAGCCGTGGCCAGGTTCGGCGATGCCTTTTTGGAACGCGTGTTTACCCCTGCGGAGATCGCCTATTGCCGGCTCAAGAAGAGAAACGCTGCCGAGAGTCTGGCGGCGCGGTTTGCGGCCAAGGAGGCCGGGGCAAAGGCGTTGGGCACAGGCATCAGCCGCGGGGTGAGCTGGCGGGAGTTGGAGGTGCGCCGTCTTCCCGGCCGGCGTCCTGAGTTGCATCTCAGCGGCCGGGCCGCTGAGATAGCCGCCCAACTAGGCGTTCGCCGCATCTCTCTCACCCTGGCGCACTCTCGAGGCCTGGCCATCGCCACGGTGGTTGCCGAAGGCTGAGACATGCGGGCATAGACAGCCTGCGCGGCGCGAAGCCGGCGTCTGGAACCGCCGGCCCCATCTGGCTGCATCAAATTGCGCCGACGCTGCATCCAAGAACCCAGCCAAAAAGCAGTTGCCCCGCAAACGCGTCCCCTCCGACAGATGGAGCCAACCCCCAAGGCGCTGTTAGGATGAAACCATCCGCTGCGCAGTTTCCATCCGCGGGACGCGCCTGTCGGCGTCATTCATCAGAGATCTTCGAGGAGTTCGATGCCCAGCCAGCAGGAAGTGAAGTGGTCACAGCTAAAGGTTGGGCTGATCGTCCTGGTCTCAGTGACCCTGCTGTGCGCCCTGCTGATCCTCATGACCAACGCCTCCGGGCTGAGTCTGTTCAGCCACAGGATCTCCGCCCGAGCTTACTTCGCCAACGCCAATGGGCTGAAGTCGGGAGCCCCGGTGGGGCTGGAAGGAGTCACCATCGGTGAGGTGAAGTCCGTCATCCTGACACCCGATCCCGCTTACCGGGAGACCCCGGTGGAGGTCATCATGAAGCTCAATCCGCGCTTCCGCAACGGCATCCACACCGATTCCAAGGTGTCGCTCTCCACCGTCGGCGTGCTTGGGGATACAGTGGTGGACATCAACAGCCGCACGGCTGTGGGACCGGCGCTGCGCGATGGAGACGTGCTCCAGTCTGTGGAGACCCCCAGCATGAACGATGTGGTGCGGTCCAGCCAGAACACCATTGAGAGCTTTGATGTGGTGATGGCCAGGCTGAACCTGATCGCCGCCCGGATGCAGAATGGCGTTGGAACCGCCGGCAAACTGTTCAACGATCCGGAGATGTACAACCGGCTCACTGCCACCCTGACTCAGCTCCAGATCCTGCTCCAGCATCTGAACAGCGGCCAGGGATCCATGGGCAAGCTGCTGCACGACGATCAGCTTTACGACCGATTGAACCAGACCGTGGGCCGGCTGGATGACCTTGCCGGCAGAGTCGAGGACGGCAAAGGCACGGCGGGCAAACTGCTCCAGGACGATGCCCTGTACAACAACCTGAACTCGACGTTGGCGCACGCCAACGCTCTGCTGGCCCAGACGGACGCAGGCCAGGGAGCTCTGGGTCTGATGATGAAAGATCCGGCCTTTGCGCACCGGCTCGATCACGCGGTCTCGCAACTTGACCTTCTGCTAACCAACGTAAACTCAGGGAAAGGGACGCTGGGCCAGATGGCCACCAACGAGAAGGCCTACCAGAACCTGAATGCCCTGCTCACCTCCAGCTCGGACCTGGTCGCCGCCATACGCAAAAATCCCAAGAAGTATCTGGTCATCCGTCTGAAGATCTTCTAGATCGAACTGATTTTCGGCCCACCCGCAATCCATCCTCGGGATGCGTCCGCGCTGAGCTTGGCCACCCGCTTCGACGCGTCTTCGCCAACCCGCTTCGGGCACGGGATGCGCATCCAGCGCCACCCGCTCTGGGAGATGGTTGAGATCCGCCGCCACGGGCAAGGCGATCCAGTCCAGCCGCGTCCGCATCCCCTTCCGAAGGCGCGGATTGGCTCCTACCCGCGCCGCGATCCCGGTATTTGTCCCGCCTGCGGCCTCTGTCCCCTCAGCCCCTAAACCTGCACCCTGCAAGCCTTCACCCGGGGCCGGGGTAGCGGTTCGGGCAGAGGCTTCACAAAAAGGGGCGAAATACCTGCGCTGAAGATTGGCGTAAAACTGCGCTACCCTCTACAATCAGGTCAAGGTTTGTACTCTCTCTGAACGCAGTTCTGCCCGTTGGCCAAGCCATGTCGGCAAATCCCGGACGGGTGAAAAAGGAAGCGCATGAAGTTGAGTTTCATTGGCCGTTGGTCGTTGGCCTTGTTCGCATCGTTGGCTTTGGGTCTGGGAACAACATCCTGCTCCGTCGGCACCATCGGTTATATGTGGGTCATCGGACAGGAATATAACCAGGTCGCCGGGTTCAAGATAGATCAATACTCGGGCAACCTCACATCGGTTGTAGGCTCGCCCTGGGCGACCGAGGGTTCCGTGCCGGTGGCGATCCTGGTCCGATCAGGCGGAAGGTACGTCTACATCATCAATCAGGGCGAGGGTGGCAGCTCCCAGGGACGCGGCGCAGGCCAGACGATTGCCGAATACAGTGTGGGCGGCGACGGGATCCTGACGTTTCAGCAGTCGTATCAGAGTGAAGGGTACGTATCTAAGTGGGCGCAGATGGACTCCAGCGGCAACTATCTGATGGTTCTTGACGAGTACGCCCCTGGAGTGGGTTCGAACCCGCTGCTCTACAACGGACCCAACACGGACGGTAATGGCTCGATCACCGTCTTTCAGTCCGACCCCAACACCGGCCGCTTGACTCTGGTGACCAATACGCAGACCCAGATCAACGCCGTCAACCTTCCTTTCTGGGAGGTTGGAGCCTCTCCAGTCATGTCCAAGACGCTGGGAAGCTGCCTCTATACCGTGAATGCGGGAACCAATGCCAACGGTCAGCAGACCATCACGCCCTTTCAGATCCAGGCCAGCAGCGGCCAGTTGCTGTACACCGTCACCGGGAACATCGCCATCAACCAGTCAACGCCGGGTGTCGCCACCAACATCACGTCGATCAACGGCGCGGATAGCTACATCTTCCTCACTGATGCGGCCAGCAACGTGCTTTACGGATACAACTCGACCAGCGCATGCGATTTGACCGCGCTCAACGGCGGCTTCACCAACCTGGCCAACTTCTTCCCCGGCACCCAGGATCCAAACTACACGCTGGTCGAAAGCACCAAAGCTTATCTCTACGTCTCGAACTTCTCGAACTCGAGCACGCTGCCCAACGTTGCTTACAGCGATCTGTCCGCCATGACCATCAACCTGACCAACCAGGAGCTGGAGCCGATCGTCGGATCGCCCTATCCGGTCGGCTCCGGTCCAACCTGCATCGTCGAGGATCCGAGCAATCAGTACATCTACACATCCAACTACACTGCTGGGACGGTGACCGGCTTCCAGCTCAACCCCGCTACCGGCGAGCTCTCCGATCTCACCAAGGGATCGACGTTTCCCACAGTTGGCAAGGCTAGTTGCTTGGTCGTCAGCGGCGCGATCGCTTAGCTGCGATCTTCGACCTTACCGGAAGGGCCCTTACGGGACTCCCGGCAGAGTTTACACTCCGGCCCCTGGGCCGGCATTCAAAACGGGCCGATCGATGCCCCCGGATCGATACCCGGAATAAGGGAAACGCATGAAGTTGAAGACAATTCTCCGTACTGCCAAGGTCGTCGCCGTCTCTTTGGCAATCGGATTTGGAACTACCGCTTGCATCCGTGACTACACCTCGGACTACGTGTATGCCGTCTCGAACAGCAGCGGCCAGGTCAGCGCCTACGGAGTCGACTACCAGACCGGTGTTCTCACCCAGATCAGCGATTCTCCATTCGCCACCAACCTCACCAATCCCTCCACCATCGTGGCCGGCCACAGCGGAAAGACCGTTTATGTGATCGGCGGCAGCCAGAATGCCAGCCTGGAGGTGATGGCGGTAGGCTCTGACGGCAAGCTCTATGGCGAGGCCACGCCGGACCTGCCCAATAACGACACTGCCCCCACCGCGGCTGCCGTTGACAGCACCGGAACCTATTTGTACGTCACCTTCAGCTTTCAGCCTGGCTACTCGACAGCTTCTCCCGGTCCCGGCGGCGTGGTCATCTTTCCCATCAAACCAGACGGCACCCTGGGCAATCCGTCCGAGGTGAATGTAGGCAACCAGCCGGTTGCCATCGCAGTTTCCGCGCCTACCTGCACCAGCACGCCGGCAATCCCCAGCTCCGTGAGCGGGCTCACCAGCCCCAACTGCATCATCCTGGGCTCCAACAGCCCCGCAAACAACGGCTATACGAATACCTTTGTCTACGTGTTGGACCAGGAGCAGGCGGCTGCAAAGCCCACCATTCTTGGCTTTGTGCAGAATCCTTCCAACGGAAATCTGGTGCCGATCACGGCGAATGTGAACTCCCTGGGCGGCTATAACGCCGGCGTCTTGCCCAGCTCCATCGCCATTGATCCCACCGGCAAATTCGTGTATATCACCGATGAGCTCCAGAATGAGGTCATCGGCTATCAGATTGACAACAGCACCACCGGCGAGTTGGTCGGCCTGGTCACCAGCCCCTATCCCGCAGGTCAGTATCCGGACGGCATCACCATCGATCCGCGTGGCAAGTATGTCTACGTGGTGAACTACGACTCCCAATCGGTGAGTTCCTACAGTCTCAACCTTAGCACTGGGGCGCTGGGCGCTACCGCCGGAAGCAACTTCGCCATCCAGACGGGCCCAACCTGCGTGACCGTGGAACCCGCGCTGGGCCTTTATATTTACACCTCGAACTACTTGGATTCCAGCCTCTCGGGGGGCCAGCTCAACCCGGATACCGGAGCCCTTTCCGCCGTTCCCACCCTCTTCTTCCCTTCACAGACGCAGCCCATCTGCCTGACGTCGGTTCCCAACGGACCCAATGCCGTGCAAGAAACCCAGCCCTGACGTCACTTCAGCGCAGAGATCCTGAACCCCTCACCCACGACGCCCGGCTGGCAGCCGGGCGTCGCGTTTTGCGCGCCAAGTCGGGCCTGCCGGCTGCGCGCATCTCCTATCCTTGTCTGCTCTCCGAAGATAGACCATTTTCCCTGATGATGGGTGTACGGAAGCGGGCGTTCAGTGGCGTTTTCATTGAGGAAAACGCCCACA
>JAKART010000183.1 GCA_021819255.1 Acidobacteriota bacterium | reverse complement strand
AAGGAGCGCGTCTACAGTTTCCGTGACGCGGCCGGGCAGTGGGACCCCAAAAATCAAAGGCCGGAGCTGTGGAGTCTCTACAACTCCCGACTGCGCAAGGGGGAGAGCATCCGCGTGTTTCCGCTCTCCAATTGGACAGAGTTGGATATATGGCTCTACCTCTACACCGAGCAGATTCCCATCGTGCCGCTCTACTTTGCCGAAGAGCGTGAAGCCGTGATTCGCGGGGGCATGATCACGATGGTGCATCCGGGAATGCAGTTGCTGCCCTCGGAAAAGCCGGAAAAGATGATGTTGCGCATGCGATCGCTGGGCTGCATGCCGTGCACCGGGGCAATTCGCAGCCACGCGGAGACTCTGCCGCAGATTATCCAGGAGCTGATCGGTTTTCGGCGCAGTGAGCGCGAGGGAAGGGCGATCGACCACGATGAAGAGGGATCGATGGAGCTGAAAAAGAGGGAGGGCTACTTCTAATGATTTCACAACCCCAAGGCTGGGAGATGCAGCAGGAGCACTCCCTGGAGCAAAGATTTCGCCAGTTTCTGGATGGCCATCTGGAGCAGGAGATGCTTCGGTTCACCACGGCGGGCAGCGTCGACGATGGCAAGAGCACGCTGATCGGGCGGCTGCTGCACGACACCCGAAACATCTATGAAGACCAACTTGCGTCAATCCGCGCCAGCCGCGTGAACCGTTCCGGCAGAGAGGTGGATCTTTCTCTGCTGACTGACGGGCTCCGAGCGGAGCGCGAACAAGGGATCACGATCGACGTGGCTTATCGCTACTTCTCCACCGCCCGGCGCAAGTTCATCATCGCCGATACCCCGGGCCATGAGCAGTACACGCGCAATATGGCTACGGGAGCTTCCACCGCAGATGTTGCCATCGTGCTGATCGACGCCAGAGCCTTTCAGCGAGTGGGAGAATTGCTGCCTCAGTCAAGGCGCCACACCTATATCGCCAGCCTGCTTCGCATCCCGCACGTGGTGGCGGCCATCAACAAGATGGACCTGGTGGACTACAGCCCCGAGATCTTCGACCAGGTCAGCGCGGAGTTCAGCGAACTGGCCGATCGTCTTGGACTGAAGAGCATTGAGGTGATTCCGGTCAGCGCCCTGTGCGGAGACAACGTCGTAGAACGCAGCCAGCGGATGGATTGGTACGGCGGGCCAACGCTGTTGGAGTATCTGGAGACCGCGCCCCTGGCCCTGCGTGAGGCTTCCGGCGAACCCTTGCGCTTTCCCGTGCAACTCGTCGCTCGCCCCAACGCGGAGTTTCGCGGCTTCGCGGGACGCGTCGAGCGCGGCGAGGTGCGTCCCGGCATGCGCGTCAGGGCCTTGCCCAGCGGCCGCGTCACCACCGTCAAGCGCATCCTCACCTATGACGGCGAGTTGCCCGCAGCCGGCTTTCCGCTGAGCGTCACCTTGGAACTTGAGGATGAGATTGACTTGAGCCGGGGCGAGATGCTGGTCTCAGAGACGCAGTTGGCGCCTCAGATTCGGTCCTCCTTCCGCGCCATGGTGGTCTGGATGCATGAAGAGCCGCTGAGCGAGGGCCGAACCTATCTGGCCAAGCATACGACGCGCACCGTCCGGGCTTCCGTGCGCAGGATACGCTATCGCGTCGATATCCACAGCATCGAACATCAGCAGAGCTCTGAGCTGCATATGAACGATATCGCGGAGGTAGAGTTTACGACCGGTTTACCCCTGTTTTTTGACGCCTACGCCGACAACCGTGAGATGGGAGCGCTGATCCTGATGGATCCAGTTACCAATGCAACCGTCGGCGCAGCGATGATTGTGAGCGCCCTCGACGAGGGCGGACGCCATGCCGCTCTTGAAGAAGGCCGCTGCGGAGAGCAGGAGGCGGCTTTGGTGTGGTTGCGCGGCCGGGAACAGGTGGCGGCGGCGCTGCTCGAACGGATCCGGCAAGCGGGCCGCGCAGCCGTGATCCTGGATGATCCCTTGATTCCGGATTCGTCCCTGCCGGCAGTCATGCGTGCGCTGCAACTTGCCAAGGTGACCGGGATCTCATCCCGAAGCGATCTCAGCCGGGCAACCCTGGCGGCCTTGCAGGAGCTGGCCGGACCGAGGTTTTTCACCACGGCCGAAGCCGCCGCGACGCTGGCAGAGGCCGCGCCGAGCCAGGAGGCACAGTGATGAGCGAGTCCGTGGATCGTATGCCAAGACCGTTTCTTGACCGCATGGAGAGCCTCTCCGCAGAAGCTCTTGTCGCCGCAATCGTTCGCGAAGCGCAGCTTGAGCCCGGCGGACAGTCCGGCGCCGGAAGCGCCAGCGTCTGCCTTACCAGCAGCTTCCAAACCGAGGACATGGTGGTTCTGCATATGCTGCGGCAGCATCTTCCTCAGGTTGCGGTCATCTTTCTGGAAACCGGGTATCACTTCGCGGAGATGATTGCCTATCGAGACCAGATGGTGAAGGAGTGGAATCTGAACCTGGTGAATGCGCTACCCAGAACCAGCCTGGCGGAGCACGAAAGGGAGTTTGGCCTGCTGCATCTGGTGGACCCATCCCGGTGTTGCTCGATTCGCAAGGTGGAGCCTCTGATGCGCTCGCTGGAACCCTTCCGCTGGTGGTTCACCGGACTGCGCCGTCAGCAGTCGCCGACCCGCGCCGGCCTGAAGAAGGTCGAGAATCACCGTCTGCCGACCGGAACGATCTTGATGAAGGTGAGCGCACTGGCGGACTGGGATTGGGAACAGGTGGAGGGCTACGCGCGGAAGCACGCGATTCCGCGGCTTTCGCTCTATGAGCGCGGTTATCAAAGTATCGGTTGCGAGCCCTGCACGACGATCCCTGAGGTTGGCGCCGACCCCCGCAGCGGCCGTTGGGGCGGTAAAAAGTTGGAATGCGGTATTCACACCTTCAGCGAAAAGGAGGAGCCTTCGGCTCCGGCGTAAGAGCTTCGACCGGCGCGCAGGCTCACCCGGCGCTGGAGGCTGGGCAGAGCGGAGGCCGCTCCTCCACCGTTTGAAGCTTTCGTCACAGGCGTCTCTGACCTATACTGTGCTGTTATGCGAGAACGGCGAAGGATCGTCGAGATGTGGCGGCAAGGCGCGACGGTGGCCTTGGTGACTCTGGTGCGTGTGGAGGGTTCCAGTTACCGCAAGGTGGGGGCACGCCTGCTGGTAGGCTCGGACGGACGATACGCGGGGTCGATCTCCGGAGGTTGTCTGGAGGCCGAGGTGGTGCAGAAGGCTCCCTGGATGGTGCGCTCCGGAGCGGTGATGAAGAGGTACTCAACCCTCTTCGACGATACGGCGGAGATCCCCTACGGCCTTGGCTGTGGAGGAACGGTGGATTTGCTCATCGAGCCGGCCGGAACACCCGAGTTTCAGACTCTCATGGAGGCCTTGGCGGCATCGCTGGACGGAGCCTCTCGCCACGTGACCACCTGGCTGCCGGAGAATGGAAACTCCCTGCGGCGGCTGGTTCAGCCTGCGGCAGCAGAAGCCCTGGAGCAGGATCAGAGCGTCTTTGAGGAGACCATTCTTCCTCCTCAGCGGCTGATCATCTTTGGAGCCGGAGATGATGCGTTGCCAATGGTGGAAGCGGCATCTCTGCTTGGTTGGACGGTTGCCGTGGTGGACGGAAGACCGTGGCTGGCACGCGCCCAGCGGTTTCTCCTGGCCCACCAGGTGCTCGTTGCCAGGCAATTGGAGGATCTGGATCGTTTGAGCATCGGAGACCGGGATGCCGTGGTCATGATGACCCACAGCTACGAGCAGGATAAAGCCTGGCTGGCCGGGGTCTTGCCGTGCAAACCACGCTACCTGGGCTTGCTGGGCGCGCGCCATCGCAGCTCCCTGCTGATCAGCGAGACCGCTGCGGCCATGGGTTGGAGCCTGGAGCAAGTCTGCGAAGGTCTTTTTGCCCCGGTGGGTTTGGACCTGGGAGGCGACGGAGCCGAAGCCATTGCCCTGGCGGTGATCTCCGAGATTCAGGGGTACCTGCATGGAAAGATCGGCGCCTCGCGCCGCATGAGCGCGCCGATGGTGGTTGCAGCGGTAGAGCAGGGAAACAGTGAGGTGCGCGCTCCGTGGAAAACTCAGAAGATTCCATCGCGGTGCGCGCAGTGAGCGTTGCAGCAATTGTCCTGGCCGCCGGGGCGTCGCGGCGGTTGGGACGGCCCAAGCAAAAGGTTGTGCTGGGCACAGAAACCTTGCTCCAGCGGGCCGTCCGGGTTGCCCGACAGGCCGGGCTGGAGCCCGTCCTGGTCATCCTGCGCGATCGTTCGTTGGACGAGAGCCTGTCTGGCTGCCAGACGATCCTCAATCCGCTGGCTGAAGAGGGAATTGCCTCATCCATTCGCTGCGGGGTGGAGCAGGCTCGCGCCCAGGGCGTGGAGGGTGCGGTGCTGATGAGCTGCGACCAGATTGCACTGCGGCCAGAACATCTGCGCCGACTCTGCGCGCAGGTGGATCGAGTGACGGGGTCGGGTTATGACGGAAAGATTGGCATACCGGCCTATTTCCCAGCCCTCAGTTTTGAGGCGCTGCTACGGCTGAGGGGGGACCGGGGCGCCCGTGATCTACTCAGCGATGCAGCGTTTGTGACCGAGGAAGCCTTGAGAATCGATGTAGATACCGAGGTCGATCTGGAGCACGCCAGAGCCTGGCTCAAGGCAGAAGAAGCCTGACGCCGATTCAGGGATCCGGCGGGCTCTTCCGGATCCCGTCGCGCTCAACGGCTAGACTCTTGCAGGACCGTGAGTGGTTTTCTTCCCCGGGGACAGGAGTATCCTGAGCTCAGAATGGACTTCAGGAACGGGAAATTGAGAGGCATCAGGCGCCGGCTTCGTCGTTATCTGGTGAGAGTGGTTGGCTACGGACCCCACATTGTGGAGGAGGCATGAGCCGCATTCCCTTTGTGAAAGCCCATGCCTGCGGCAACGACTTTTTGATTCTGGATGAGGCCCTGGCTCACAACCGGCACGCCATCCTGGCGCGCAAGCTTTGCAGCCGCAATACCGGCATTGGCGCCGATGGCATCGAGTTTCTGGATCGCCGGCCCAACGGAGAGCTCTTTCTGCGCCTCTTCAACGCCGACGGCTCAGAGGCCGAGCTGAGCGGTAATGGCACTCGCTGCGTAGCCGCCTGGCTGGTGGCCAGCGAGGGCCGTCAGGAAGCCGCTCTGGGCACCCAAGGCGGTCTCCGTATCTGCCGCCTCATGCGCAAAGAGGGGGTGGACTACTGGATTGAGAGCAACATGGGCGTGCCGCAGGTCACCCCAAAGGTTCTCGATCTGCCGGGCGTGGAGAGCCCCGTACAGGGCGCAGTGGTGAATATGGGCAATCCTCACTTCGTGCTCTTTCCGGAGAGCGAAACGTTCTCTTCCCACAACCTCACCTGGCCGGCGCTCGGTGCCAGGATCGCCGTAGATGCCGCCTTTTCGAAGGGAACCAATGTAGAGTTTGTCCGCATGCTGTCTCCCAGCCACATCGCATTTCGAATCTACGAGCGCGGCTGTGGTCCCACCACCTCCAGCGGCACCGGAACTTGCGCGGCGGCGGCGGCGGCCATCAGCTTGCGCGGAGCCGCACGCAGGCTCTCTGCC
>JAKART010000182.1 GCA_021819255.1 Acidobacteriota bacterium | reverse complement strand
TGCCGCGGTGCGGCAGTTTTTTCTCTCCGGGGCGCTGGTGGAGACGCCCAAGCCCGCGGCGATGAACATGCATGCGCTGACGTTGCTGGAATCCAGCGATCTGGCCCAGGCAGCTCTCCGTCACGCCGCCCAGATGGGCTTTCATGGCTTCATCGATAACACCTGCGACGACTGGGAGGTTCGTGAGGCTGCGGACTACCTGCTCTCCCGTCTGAGCGAGCTGCGCCGCAGCCATCCGCGCGTCTGCCTGGTTTCAGCCGGGGAGATTACCGTAGCCTCCACCGACAGTCGTCTGCTCTCCCAAGGCTGTGGTGGCCGCAACCAGCATTTCGCTCTCTATGCCGCCACACGTCTGGATCCTCTGGGCCCGCCGGTGGCCGTCCTCTCGGCCGGTTCGGACGGCATCGACGGCAACAGCGCTCGCGCCGGAGCCGTCGTCGACCAAAGCAGCCTGCGGGATCCCGGAGTTCGGGCCGCGGCGCAGCAGGCCCTTGAGACCTTCCGCTCTTCGTCCTTTCTGGACAGTCTGGGAGCCACACTGACCACTGGCCCCACCGGCAATAACCTCCGCGACCTGCGCATCCTGCTCTCCGCCTGAGATTTCCCTCTCCGGCCCTGGGGGGTAACCACGCCAGGATTCAACTCCGCGGAAGCTGCGCCAAGGCAAAGGCGCTGCCGCCTGGCCGCCGCTTGGAGCGAAGCTGTGGGCAAGGCATACCGCAAAGCCGGGAAAATCTGCCCGTACAGCCATTCAATCTACAGATGCCCGTACTTTTCCAAAGCCTTGAGCAACGGCAGGCCGGCAATGATCTCTGCCCGCGCTCCCGTCTCCGCCCGCGACCACTCGATGACTTTGGCTGTCACCTCCTCTAGCAGCATCTCCGGAATCACAATCTGTCCATCGGCATCGCCCACCACAATCTCGCCCGGATGCACCGCGATCCACTCCTCCAAGCCGCCTCTTACCCGCACGGTTCCTTGGGCCCCAGAGACACGCCAGCGGCCAACGCCCTGCGCAGGCGTTCGGTAGCGCGCGACCACAGGCATGGCAAACTCTTCCAGGAAGGCCGTATCGCGCACGCCACCATCCACCACAGCGGCGGCGCATCCTCGGGCACGCATGGCGCTGGCCAGCAGATCGCCAAAGCAACACACTCCCCTGGCGTCCTGGCTGGCCCAAACAGCCACCACTCCGGCCGGCATCCGGTCGATCGCCTCCAGCTTGGCGCGATCGCCGCCCTGAAACCGTTCGGACTCGCCGGTGATGGTATACGCCGGACCGGCAAAGGCTACAGCTCGCCCAACCGGCCGCAGACTGGTATCCAGGATCGGCGGCGTCTTACCCAGCGCGTCAAAGACATCCGCAACCACCGCCGTGCCGGCAGCCTTCAAAACCTCCAAATCCGCCTCCATGGTTCTCCTCCCTGACCCATCTCAGCATAGACGCACCGACGCCGTCAGCACCCCGGGGCCAAAGCCGGCAGCACGGGGAGGAACAGACTCAGCGCCGAAGCAACTGCGCCGGAAGGAGGGGGGCGGCTGCTGATGCGTGAGAGACTGAGTGCAGAACGGATGAAATTCTCTACGCGGACCAACTGGAACCTGGTTGAGAACGAACTGGCTGCGGCGGTGCGCCGCCGCCGCGCCGCAGGGCTTACGCTGGTTGACCTTACCGTCTCCAACCCCACCCACTGCGGCTTCGCCTACGATGCGGCCGGCATCGTAGCGCCCCTGCACCACGCCGACGCGGTCGGCTACGATCCTGATCCGCTGGGCATGATGAAAGCCCGGCAAGCGGTGAGCGACTACTACCGCGAGGCAGGGGCCAAAGTGGCTCCGGAACAGATCTGCCTGACAACCAGCACCAGTGAGGCCTATAGCTTCCTGTTCCGTCTGCTGTGCAACCCCGGCGACGAGGTGCTGGTGGCTCGGCCCAGCTACCCGCTGTTTGATTACATTGCTCGCCTGGACGACGTGGAGCTACGAGAGTATCCGCTCTTCCATGATCCCAACGCGGCACACGCCATGAGATCGGATGCCGGCGATGATCCGAGTTCAGACGCCGGAGTCGACGCCGGTCAGGGCTGGTCCATCGACCTCCATGGCCTGCGCTCCGCCATCACTGATCGGACCCGAGCGATTCTGGTGGTACACCCGAACAATCCGACGGGCAACTACGTCTCCGCCGGCGAGCGCGAAGCTTTGCAGACCATCTGCGCGCAGCGGGGATTGGCCCTCATCGTGGATGAGGTCTTTCGCGACTATCCTTTGGATAAAGCATCTCCAAGCTTCACGAACTCTCAGGCTACGCAGCCGGGTTGTCTCACCTTTGTGCTCAGCGGCCTGAGCAAGGTCTGTGGCCTGCCACAGATGAAAGCCTCCTGGATCGCCGCCTGCGGCCCCGCGGATCTATTGCATGGGGCCATGGAGCGCATTGAGGTGATCGCCGACACCTTCCTCTCCATGAACGCTCCGATCCAGCATGCGATGCCCGCATGGTTGGCCGCACGGCAGGGGCTGCAAGATCAGATCCGGCAGCGGATGCAGAGGAATCTGGAGTCGCTCGATCGCCGGCTGCGCGGAAGTTGCGCCCAGAGGTTGGCGATGCAAGGCGGCTGGACGGCGGTGCTGCGCGTGCCGCGATCCGTGGGAGATCAAGAGTTTTCTCTTGCGGCTCTGGACCGCGGGGTGCTGGTGCAGCCGGGCGAGTTCTATGGCATGGGCCATGGGCGCGTGGTACTGAGCCTCTTGACTCCGCCCGGCCAGTGGGCTGAAGGACTCGAACGGCTCCCCATCGATTGATCGCTGCATGGCGGTCAACGGCTGCCGGCAAACATCGGACCGTCGGACTCCTCCTGCTCGCAGAAGCCATGCGCTATGGAGCCAGAGCCACTGAGGCATGGACCACATTCCATCCCCGCAACTGGAGGCGGAGCCGATGATTTGCATCCGCAGCAGGAAGATCGACGGTCACAGTCCGCTCTTCTCCCGGCAGCAAGGAGATGTAGTTGTCGCTGTAAAAGGCAGGCAGAATCTCAGCGCTGTTCGACTCCCTGAAAGCGCCCAGTTTGACGTTCAGCGCCGGAATGGAACCCTCATTCTTCAGCCGCACCTGAATTCTTTGTTCCTCGGGCGCATCCGCTCCCGGGACTCGTTGAGCCTCAAGCGTGACCGGCGCGGGAGCCAGCGTATCGAGCGCCCGATACCCGGCATCGGATGCGGCGCGCCAGTAAAAATTCTGCGAGAGTAAAGCGCCGTCACTGGCATACAGCCACAGCTTCACGAAGACGGTGGAATCGCCCATGAGCGGATCGAGCGCAAGCTGCATGGCGGAAGTTATATTGTCGGATCCCGCATTCAGCGTCATCTCGCGGCGCAGCAGCAGGTTTCCGTGCAGCCCGTACACGTTGGCCTCGACCTTTCCATGATGGAGCGGATTCCGTGTTGTATCCACCACCTGCACCTGGTTGTTGGCCGGGTCCAGTTGCACATGGATCGGCTCGCATGCCTGCTTGGTTCCGTAGTAGGACGCCTGGGTGTCTCCGTCGGAGGTAAGAATGCCCCACAGCATGCTGGGCCACGAGGGCTGCGTCATCCAGAGCAGCCGGCCGGTATTTGGACTCCACAGCTTCGCGTTGAATCCTTCAAAGAGCGCGCGGAAGTCCACATAGTTCATCATCTGCGCCTCGCGCACGTACTGGCGCAGGCTATTGGCCGCGCCAAACTCTTTCTCCATGGCGCGGGTGAAAGCGCTGTACGGATGCCAGTTGTGGTAAGCCCAGTCGTCGGAGACGGGCCAGCGATCGGCACGCGGAAGCCAGCGGCCGAACCATTCCAGAGTGGGCAGGGATGGGATTCCCACCTCCACTGCAAACCCCTGATCTAACGTGGAGTAATAATCCGCCGGCGGCTCATAAGAGTACGGACCGCTGGGCAAAAGATTGATCTGATTCGACGAGGGTGAGTAGTAGCGGGTGGCGTCCAGGGTGTGCGTCAGCTCTATCAGGCCCTGATTGATGATGGGCTGCGGAACGCCTTCGTTTCTTCCACACCACATCGCGATGGAGGGATGGTTGCGAAAGCGCAGAATCGTATCCTTGGCGTTCGCCAGGAAGAGCTGCGGATCTTCCGCCTCCGCGTTCGAGTCACCCGTCACCTCCCAGAAGTCGTTCCAAACGAGCATGCCGTACTCGTCGGCCAGATCGTAAAACGTCTCCTCGGTGTTCTGTCCCTGCCAATTGCGGATGATGTTGAGATGAGCATCGCGCTCATATCGGAAGAAGGGCTCCAGCCGTGGGCGTGAGACCCGCTTCCGGGAGTCGTCCATCCCCCAGCTTCCGCCGCGGATGGCAATCGGCACACCGTTGACCAGAATGGAGAGATACGGCGTCGCGCGCGTATCGGTCAGGGTACGGAGGGCCGGTGAGTTGTCGTCGCCGGCGGCAATCGATGCGGCCCATCCCCCGGGGACCTGGCGCATGCCGTCGTGGGTAACGTCTACCTGCGGCATGGCGTCTTTGCGGCCCAGCGTAGGGTCGTACACGACGCGGCGCAGCGCGCCGTGGTTATCCAGCAGGCTGATTGCATAGGTAATCTCGCGCACTCCAAAGCGGAGGCTCTTCACGCTGGGAGGCTCTCCGGCTGCGGTAAACGTGGTGGTCAGGCGATACAGGTTGGGTTTGCCGTAACCATTGGGCCACCAGAGCCGTGGATGCTCCAGGTGCAAGGCCGGGAACTCCCTGGGCGAAAGATGTACGGTGATGCCCCCCGGAGGAACCGTCACGCGCTGATGAACCTCCACGCTCCCAAACTGAGCTGTCAGCATGCCGGTGACGGCCTTAGAGGAGTGATTTTCCAAAGGGACGTTGAGGGTGATATCAGCCTGCGTGGTGTCGGGCAATGGAAGCTGCGTGATCACCTGCTGATCGCCGATGGAGACCGGACCGGAAGCCAGCAGATGCACGTCTTGCCACAATCCCGTGTCCCGGTCGCGCATGGGAGGGTTCCAGTCCCATCCCTCAGTCGCCAGAAAGGTGGGGCCATCCAACTCCATGGCTCCGCCATTCAACCCGGATCCCAATGCGATGGATTGCACATTCGGAATACCCGGATGCGGCACAGGAGAGATCAGAATTGCCAGAGCGTTCTCTCCGTGAGCCTGGAGAAGATCGGTGACGTCAAAGAATCCACGCAGGAAGGCTCCCGTCATCTCACCCAGATTGTGGCCGTTGAACCAGACCTGAGCGTGATAGTTGATACCGTCCAGGAGCAAACGCTCCTGGAGACGCCCGTGCAAAGGAGGCGCCTTGAATTCGACGCGGTACCAGTAGCTCTGCCGGTTCAGCTTCTCCGGGATGTCGAGATTGTTCAGGCCATAGTAAGGGTCGGGGTAGATGCCGCGCCGGATCATGGTGGTCAGCACCGTACCCGGCACGGTTGCCTCCATCCATCCGGCGGTGCTGAATCCCGGTGTAGAGATCGCCTGGGGCGAGGCAGCGACCTTCGCGGCGACCGCAAGCTGCCAACCTCCGCGCAACGTCCAACTGCCGGGCGAATCCGGCGCCAGGGTCGTTGTTGCAGGAGGCTCGGGCCGGGCCACCGGCGGGCTGAAAGGAGCATTCTGCTTCGGCATGGTCCATGGCGGCTGAGGCGCGGTGTTGCCCGCGTACT
>JAKART010000181.1 GCA_021819255.1 Acidobacteriota bacterium | reverse complement strand
GATCTCTGGACGCGGGAGCTGCGCCACAACCTGGTGGAGATCGCCTCGCCGGGCCAGGCCAGCAACCCCGGGCCGAGCAACGATGAGGCAGGAAGCATCGCTAGTCTGCAGGCGCTCTTCGCTCTGCGGCATCACTCGGCCAGCTTCTACAACCCGGCGGCGTACGTTGTGTTTCTGCCGTTGATGGCAGCTTGGCTCTACCTTCTGCTGCGTCCGTCCGCAGCGGCCCTGCCTGACGGCAGCAGTCCCAGCGCCATCCGGGATGCTGATCTGCTGGCGCTGGCTGCGGCGGCGGCCCTGAGCTTTCTCCCGATCTATCACCGCCAGTACGACACCCGGCTGCTGTTGCTCATCTTTCCCGCCGTGGCGGCGCTGGCCTGCCGCTACCGTTGGCTGGGCAGTGCGGCGCTGGCGCTCAGCGCGCTGGCAACGGTTACGCTCTCGCACCAGTTTGTCCATCTGGGATCCGCTCTGGCCGCTCAGCCAGCCTGGCAGGGAGGGGTGCTTCACGGCATCCTGTGGCTAGCGCTGGATCGCCCGTTGCCGTTGACCCTGCTCCTGCTCAGTGGCTTCTTTCTCTACGCCATGTTTCACGTCGCCGCCGAGGACGCCCCGGACCGCCAGGCTCCTGCGGGCAACTCCTAGCCCCGACTGGGTGTCTGTCAGATTTCAAGGTGCCGTCCATCCCACC
Source organism: Acidobacteriota bacterium (assembly GCA_021819255.1). Classification (GTDB taxonomy): domain Bacteria; phylum Acidobacteriota; class Terriglobia; order Terriglobales; family Acidobacteriaceae; genus Granulicella. The sequence goes on along the minus strand of JAKART010000181.1, from coordinate 4,988 downwards.
GTGAACGAAAGACCGGGCGCCACACATCTCCGTTTTTTGGAGATTTGGGTTCGCAGAATGCCGGCGTAGGCTGCGGGCCCCGTGGCTCTCTCAGGCAGTAGTCCGTCTACCGGCAGCCTCGCTATTGGCCAGATCGCACGCCCTCCACAGATACCAGCTTGCGGCTGAGCGCCAGGGCGCCCATCGCCTCGCCCGCCGCTGCATCGTCTCCGCCCCGGGCAGCAGATCCGGCGTGACCTTCAGCGTCGGCTTCAGCCCCAGAAAGGTGAGCGCGAAGCCCTTTCGAATCCCGTAGTCACTGGTGGGAAAGACGTCCGGGCGGCCGAGATGAAAGATCAGCAGCATCTCCACGGTCCAGCGCCCAATGCCGCGTACCTGTGTCAGCCGCTCCACAATCTCCTCGTCCGTCAACCGGCGGATCCGCTGCGGCGAGGGCACCACGCCCTCCAAGGTCTTTGCGGCCAGGTCGCGGATGGCCAGAATCTTGTTGTGCGAGAGCCCGGCGGAGCGTAGCTGCGCGGTGGGACACTCCAGAATCTGCTCCGGCGAGGGATGGTCGCCCTTGCGCCGCCCGTCAAAGCTCGCCAGCAGCCGCGCATGAATCGTGGCCGCCGCTTTGCCATGAAGCTGTTGATAGACGATCGACTCGGTGAGCGCCTCAAACGGCGACTGGCGGAGCGGAAGACGCAGCGTGAACGTTCCGGCGCGTTCGATCAGACGCGCCAGTTTGGCATCGGAGGCGCCGAGTGCCGCCATGGCGGCCGCGGTGTCATAGGGCAGCTTGCGGGTAGGACCGAAGGGGCGGGGCATGTGCAGCATCATAGCCTCCCCACGCCGCCTCTGCCGGGTGACTCGCGCCCGGGTGTGGATCGACCAGGATCGGTCGAGCCGGGAAAGAGTCATCTGCCAGGAACCTCCACCAGAACCGGCAACCAGAGCCAGCCACAGCAACGGGCCGCCAGAATCTTCTGCGGAAACCGGCCATATCCCCAACGAACGCCGCATCCCGAGTCCCTTGGCCCGCCTGCGCCGCTCGGCCCTTGGGTAACCTCTGCCACCTGTCGGCGCGCAGCCCCCACCCGGCCCCGCCGTGCCCTGCGGACGTAGCCGGTCTGCTTCCGCAGACGAGTGTGCGCAAACGAGCGCGGAGCGGGGCAGGCCGACGCTCTCATGGCGGCAAACCTGGCCCGGACCTGCCTCATCCAGCCGCTCGCGCGGGGTGAAACCTTCCTCGCGGCTGCCCAATTTCCCACAGAGTTTCCACCGGAAAGCGGGCGGCGCAGAGGGCGAGTTGAACCTTGCGGGGTTCTTGAGCGGCATCCTCGAAGAGAGGGAGATAAGGTGAAAAGCTCGAGGAATTAGCCGGTTATCAAGTTTCGAGCGATTAGCGGCCAATCCGGAAGTTTTTTCCGGTCGAAAAGTGATCGCCGTCACATTTTTTTTCCTCGCTTGTTATACTCGGATGCGGAAAAACTTGCAGCTTTCGGCTGCGTTCTACATGGCGGCTGAGATAAAAAAAGATTGCTTTTTGAGGGAGGCGAAGTTCGCGAAACTTCCCTCCGGGTGATATCTCAGACGTTTTTGGATCGGCGTCTTCGTTTGTTTTGCTTCGGGTTTTCTTGGGACCCTTCGGGTTTTCTTCGGACCTTTGCTGCGGTTGGATTGGCCAGAGTTTTTCGATGGTTCCAGTTGTTCTGAAGTTTGCTGATTTTGGCGTCTATTAGGCGGGTCGGATCGGTTTTGCGTTTGTTCTGCGTACCAACCGGCTCTGGCAGTCACTCCATAGCGTAGTTTGTCTCACCCAGAGGAAGCAGGAACGGATTCATGGCGCAAGTATTTGACCGCAGCTCGAACGCCCTGGCTCGCGCAAGCCTGGTGTTATCGGGCCTGATCGTCATCGTCCTGGGGGTGACGCTGAACAGCCTGCAAAGGTCGCCTTGGGTGACCCGTCAGGGACAGCGCCCCGACCAGCCCGTACCTTTCAGCCATTTTCACCACGTTCAGGGTCTGGGCCTGCAGTGCCAGTACTGTCACACCTCGGTGGAAAAGAGCATGTACGCCGGCATCCCTCCCACCAAGACGTGCATGAACTGCCACTCGCAGATCTGGACGGATGCACAACTGCTCGAGCCCGTCCGCCAGAGCTGGGCGACCGGGGCCTCCATCCACTGGATCAGGGTGCATGATCTTCCCGATTTCGTGTACTTCAACCACGAGATTCACGTGAACAAGGGCATTGGGTGCGCGAGCTGCCATGGCCGGGTGGACGAGATGCCATTGATGTACGAGCAGAACTCCCTGCAGATGGAGTGGTGCCTGAACTGCCACCGTGACCCGGCCAAGAACCTGCGGCCCACCGCCGAGATCTACAACATGGCCTGGCAGGGGCCCTCCAGCCAAAGGCCGGTGTGGTGTACGACCACCGACGTGGTGGGACCGACAGCCCAGCAGGTAGCCTGCGTGACGACGGATCCGGCCGCGGCGGGTCTGCAGATGACCAGTCTTCGCAATGCACAGAACGGCTCGATCCAGAGCGACCCGCTGGGGCTGGACCGATCCCAGACCCTCTCCGCCGTGGCCCCCTCCATGATTCCGGCAAACTATGTGAAGTTCACCAGCCAGGAAGAGCTGGGCCTCTACCTCACCAAGCAGTACCACATCCGTACCGCCAACGAGCTGTCCAGCTGCGAGACGTGCCACCGATGAAGAAGAACTCCGCCGCAAACCGTACCTCCATGGCCGTCAAAGACCCTCTTGATGGCGTTGCTCCCATCTCGTCCCCGGACGCCTCTGTGAACTTTGCCGGCATGCCGGCTACGGCGCAGCTCTCAGGTTCGCCGATTTCCTTGCCACCGCAGCCGGCCGCCCAGGTGGTGACGCAGATCATCCCGGCCAGGGTGGGCGGCTCAACCGCCCCCCAGTCAACCCTCAGCTCTCCGGCAGCCCCCAGGTTGACGTTGGAGGAGGTTCGCGCCCGGCTTCAGGGCAAGAGCGGCAAACGCTTCTGGAAGAGCCTGGACGAGCTGGCCGACACCCCGGCCTTTCAGGAACTCATGCAGGAGGAGTTCCCGCGGCAAGCCTCGGCTGGCGAGTGGGTCGACCCCCTCAGCCGGCGCGGCTTTCTCAAGATGATGGGCGCCAGCCTGGCTTTGGCCGGCCTGGCCGGCTGCACCAAGCAGCCCGATGAACTGATCTTTCCTTACGTCAAGCAGCCTGAGGATCTGGTGCTGGGCAAGCCCATGTACTTCGCCACTGCCCATCCCTTCCCCACCGGCGCTGTTCCCGTGCTGGTCAAATCGGATGCCTTCCGTCCCATCAAGGTGGACGGCAACCCGGAGCATCCCATCTCCAAAGGACGGTCGGACGCCTTTACCCAAGCGACGCTGCTGGGCCTCTACGATCCGGACCGTTCGCAATCTCCCCGCTATCGCGGCGAGGTGGCTGAGTTTTCCCGTTTCCAGCAGGAGTTTGCCGGCTCTGTGGCTGCCACCGGCAACGGCAAGGGAGTGGTTCTGCTCTCGGAGACCATCACCTCGCCTACGCTGGCCGACCAGTGGAAGCGGGTGCAGGCGCGCTATCCCCAGGTGCGGCTGGTGCAGTATGAGCCGGTGAACCAGGACGCGGCCCGCGCCGCCTCCAAGGCCGCTTTCGGCGATTATTACGATACGCAGTACCGTTTGCAGGACGCTGACATCGTGGTGGCTCTGGATGCCGATTTTCTGGGCGGCATCGGTTTCCCGGGATTCCTTCCCCTCTCTGCCGCCTGGGCCGAGAGGCGCCGCTTCCAGAAAGACAAGGCCATGAACCGGATGTATGCGGTGGAGACCATGCCCACCGTGACGGGCTTCAAGGCCGACCATCGCCTGGCGCTCAAGCCCAGTGAAATTGACGCCTTCGCTGCGGCGCTGGCCGCCGGCGTTGGCGCTAACCCATCCGGCGCCGGCCTCAGCCCGGAAGCTCAGCGCTTTCTCTCCGTCCTGTTGGCTGACATTCGCCGCAGCGGAGGCCGCTTCGCGGTGCTGGCCGGTCCCAACAGCTCTCCGGCCTGCCACGCCGCCGCGCTGGCGGTGAATGCGGCGCAGGGCGCGGTGGGCAAGACGGTGGTTTATACCCAGACGGTGGCCCCGCTGCCCAGCGAGCAGTCGGCGGACCTCAAGGCGCTGGTCGCGGACATGAACGCCGGCAAGGTGCAGTGGCTGGTGATGCTGGGCGTCAATCCGCTCTACAACGCTCCGGCTGACCTGAACTTTCAGGACGCGCTCAACCGGGTTTCCCACACGGTCCACTTGGGAATGCATCTCGATGAGACCGGTTACTACTGCGACTGGCACATCAACCAGGCGCACTATCTGGAGAGTTGGACCGACGCCCGGGCCTACGACGGCACCGTCTCCATTGTTCAGCCGATGATCGAGCCTCTCTATGGAGGCAAGAGCGCCCACGATATCCTGCAGACGCTGCTCGACCCTGGCGTGAGCGCCTATGAAGCGGTGCGGGCTTACGCCAAGACCTATCTCAACGTGCCTGCGGGAAAGACCGCTGCTCAGGCCGGAGGAGCGGAGGCAAGTCAAGCTCAGGCTGCGGCCGCGGCTGCCGCTACGGCGGCTGCCCAGCCCGGCGCCAGCCAACAGTCCCAAAGTGCCGCCCAGGAGGCGAAGGTAGCGCTGGGATTGGCCGCCCAGGATACGCCCTTCGAGATGGCCTGGCGCAAGGCGCTGCACGATGGCTGGGTGGCGGACACGGCTTTTTCACCCCAGACCCTGGGGGCGCCCAAGGCGGTTCCCATCGCATCCAATGGAGCCTCCCCTGACGCAGCCATCGAGATCAGCTTCCGCCCCGATCCCTCACTCTACGACGGGCGCTATGGCAACAATGGCTGGCTGCAGGAACTGCCCAAGCAGGTCACCAGCCTCAGTTGGGACAACGCCGCTCTCATGAACCTGGATATGATGACCCGGTTGGGCATCGAGGAGAACGAGGCGATCCAG
>JAKART010000180.1 GCA_021819255.1 Acidobacteriota bacterium | reverse complement strand
CCGATCTCCGCATTATCTGCTCTCTGCCTCACTCATGAAGCATTTCCTCGCTAACAGCAATGAGAATGGACGAACCAACGGCTCGTCGAACTTTGACGAACAACTCTTCCGCGAATACTACTCTGTTCCCTTCCGCATGGCGATCGAGCAGGCCCATGCCTCAGGCTTTATGACCGCCTATAACGCCTGGAACGGGATTCCCATGGCGGTGCAGCCGGTCCTCAAGAATGTGGTCATCAAAGAGTGGGGATTTGACGGCATCATTTGTTCGGATGGTGGCGCGATTTCCAATCTGGTGACGCAGCACCACTACTACAAAACCCTGCCGGAGGCCATTGCAGGCGCCGTTCATGCGGGCGTCAACGAGTTCATCGATAACTATGCCAGGACCACGCAGGCGACCCGTGAGGCAGTTGCAGAGGGTCTGCTGACCGAGTCGGATATCGACACCGATCTGCGGGGTCTGATCCGGGTGATGATCCGGCTTGGACTGCTGGATCCCGCAAGCCGCGTTCCATATTCGGGGATCGGCATCTCGGATGTGGATCCCGCAAAGGGCGATCCTTGGTACTGGCAGTCGCACAAGGACTTGGCCCGCAAGGCCACGGATGAGTCCATTGTTCTGCTGAAGAATGACCATGGGATGCTTCCGCTTGACGCCGGCAAGCTCAAATCGATCGCAGTCATTGGTCCCGATGCGGACAAGGTGCTGGAGGATCTTTACGGCGGAACTCCGCCCTACGCCGTCAGTCCACTCGACGGCATCCGCCGACGCGCCGGATCCGCTGTAACCGTCAACTTTGCCTCAGGTGCTGATCTGAATCAAGCCAAAGAGCTGGCACAGCAGTCCGATGTAGCCATCGTGGTCATCGGCAACAGTCCGGCCTGTGGAGGTACGGGATGGCATCACTGCAATCTGCCGAGCGAGGGCCATGAGGGTGTGGACCGCACTTCGTTATCGCTCGAACAGGAAGAGCTTGCAAAAGCCGTGTTTGCAGCCAATCCGCATACCATCGTCGTCCTCAATGCAAGCTTTCCGTATACCACTACATGGTCACAACAACACGTTCCGGCGATCCTGGAGATGACCCATGGAAGTCAGGAAGAGGGGGATGGATTGGCCGACGTTTTGTTCGGGGACTACGATCCGGCCGGCCGGCTCACGGAAACCTGGGTGGCTTCCATGGATCAGTTGCCGCCGATGAAGGATTACGACCTTCGCCACGGACGGACCTACATGTATCTGCGCCAGAAGCCGCTCTACCCATTTGGGTACGGTCTTAGCTACACGACCTTCCGGTATTCGATGCTGCACTTGAGTTCCATCACCTTGCACTCCGGCGGCAATGTCAACGTCAAGGTGGATGTAAGCAACACCGGTCAACGTGCCGGCGATGAGGTGGTTCAGCTCTACGTGACCCACCTCAATTCCAAGATCGAGCGGCCGATTGAGCAGCTCGACGGCTTTGATCGCATTCATCTTGCTCCCGGCGATACCAGGACGGTGAGCCTGACGCTCAGCGCCAATTCCCTGCGTTATTGGGATGACACGGCCAGCCGTTGGGTGCTGGAGCCGGGTCAGTTAGAGATTCGAGTCGGCGCTTCCTCAGAGGACATTCGCGCCAGGCAAACCATCCATGTCGTCCCATAAGACGCGCCGCCTCCACTCTCAAAAAGGAAGGCCAGGAAGTCTCCTTTTTGGGCTGAAAGGCTGCCTTTCGCCCTCGGGCCATCTTGGAATCCATTGTGCTCGGGTGAGCAAAGTCTCTTGCGGCAGCACGCCGGTAGCCCAGAACAGCATCCGTCTTGGCCATCCCATGGAGGAGTGCTTTTGAGGCAAAATCGGATCAGCACAGTTTCGTTTGGAACTCTGGATGCTCTCATGCTTGCTGCATCCGTCACGTCCTTCAGAAATCCATCGGCATTGTCTTCCTCAACGCATCGCGGACTGCAATTGCAAACCTGAAAGGATATCTTTATGTTGGAACGCAGAAGGTTTGTCAAGACGGCCGGCATGGCAGCCGCCGGAGTCATTGCTTCTCGTCATCGGCTCGCGGCGCAAATCGCCGTGCGGTCCACGGTCCACGACGATACCAGCCTTCACTATGTCTCGGACAGCATCGAAGCTCAGTTTTCCGCAACCGCTCCAGAGTTCCTGAGCCTCCATATTGACGGGCTTGGGAAGGGCAGGCGCGGCGCGAACATGCTACAGTCGCTCGGACCCATGAGCGGCTACCTGGTTTCAGCCTCCAGGTCTGGATCGACCCTGCGGGTGGAATACCGCAGCAACCTGGCCGACGCCGCTTCGCGCCCCATGTGGACGGTGGAGTGCCGTGGCAACAAGATCGTGCTCAGCTCGGCGTGGAACCCAGATGTCGAGCCGGCCCCCTTCTCTTTTCATTTCAATCTGAACCAGGCTCACAGCACAGTCCTCGCCTTGTTCCGCAAGGACGGCCTGCTGGCATTGCCGGCGCTCATGCATGTTCCCGGGCAGGGCTCCATGCGCCTCACGGCCAACGTACCCAGCTTTGGGCTGACCTATGACTCCAGCCGCTCGCAACAGACTGCCGATCTGTCGCTTCCAGGAGCAACTTTGTCTTTCCAGACGGCGACCTACACGCTGGAAGTAGCAGCCATCTATCCAAATTTGCCGGGGATCGACGGAGATGCGCGCTTCGATCCATTTCGCCGCGGTTGGCTTGATGTACTGCAACTCAATCCCACCGTGCAAGCACTGGCCAACAACACCGCCAGCGACTCCTGCGCGTTCTGCTACTACGAGTTCGCTGACATTGCCGCGCTCTCCCCCCCGCTGGTCGGGGAACTGACGGCGCTTGCGATCGTTCGCCAGACTTTGGATCGGATCCTGGCGGGAGGGTTCGCCTACGGGATGCCCGCGGTACCCGACCATCCGGGGACGACTTCGGATACTTATCCGTCCTTGGTGATTGCCGCAGCCAACTGTGTCCGCGATGGCGGCGGCGACGAATGGTTGATAGCCAACTATGAAGGTATTCGTGGCTGGACAGAATCGATGCTCGCTACGGACAACAATGGCAATGGCCTGATCAAATACTGCGTAAGTGGAAACTCGGGCATCTGGCCCGATGGCAACCCTCCCTATCGACCATCCAATTGGTGGGACACGATTGGATTCGGGTACGAAGACGCCTATGGCAACGCCCTGGCCTATCGTGCTCTGCGCAACATGGCGACGATGGCGAAAAGAGCAGGGAAAGATGCCGATTACGCTCGCTATCTGGCGATCGCGCAAAAGCTGCGCGACGCGTACTTCAAATGTTTTTTCGATCCGGCCACCGGCGTCCTGGGGGGTTGGCGGAGCAAGGATGGACACCTCCACGACTTCTATTTTCTGTTTGTCAGCGGCATTGCCATTCACTATGGTCTGATTCGGAAGGCGCAAGCCAACGCCATCATGGACAAGCTGCTGGCCAAGATGCGTGAGGTAGGGTATACGAACTTCCACCTCGGCCTGCCCGGCAACCTGATCACTGTCGCACTGCCGGACTGCGTGGACAAGCGCGGTAAAGGCCGCTTTGGCTGCGGCGTCCGCCCGGACAACTCTGATGGTTTTCAAAACTACGAAAACGGCGGCGCCACTGGAGCTTTCGCCTTCTTCACCCTTGCAGCACTCTATGATCTGGGACGCCGGCAGGAGGCGGACAAAATCCTGTTTGCCATGCTGGACGAATACGGCAAAAATGGCTTTTCACAGCGGGCTGCGGATGGATTGTCTACCGACTGGCGGCGCTGGGATGGAACCCCCACGGGTTACGAGGGCCTGCTCACCGACGACTACTACGCCATGCTCGCAGTTCCCTTGCGCCAGTCCGAGATCGTCTGGGAGAGCAGCTACCGCCCGGCTACCGACCTGACCTGACCGGGGCAGATAGGAACAAGATGAACTCTCCAACAGACGAGAAGGGCGATGCCGGGCTGCTCCCTGATCCGCAATCACTTCGCTCCAACTGGGCCGGCAATCTTGTCTTCAAAGCTTCTCAACGCAGCGAACCTGCGACTGTGGAAGAGTTGCAGCGGCTGATCAAGGCTTGTTCCCGCATCAAGGCGTTGGGCACGCGTCACTCTTTCCACAACATTGCCGACACCCTGGGCATGCACCTCTTGCTGCGGCGCTTCGATGAGATGACGCTGGATCCCGCCGCCCGGACAGTGTCCGTGGGAGCGGGCGTGCGTTATGGAGAGCTGGCAGCGTGGCTGCACGCAAAAGGATACGCACTCAAGAATCTCGCCTCGCTGCCGCACATCAGCGTCGTGGGGGCCTGCGCCACCGCCTCGCACGGCTCCGGGCTTGGCAACCAATGCCTCTCCGCAGAGGTGTCGGCTGTCGAGTTTGTTGATGGCCGCGGCGAACGGATCGCCTGGACTCGCCAGAGCGAGCCCCAGAAGTTGGCAGCCTCGGTTGTAGCGTTGGGAGCGTTGGGAGTCGTGACACGGGTGACGCTCGATGTGGCCGCCACCTTCTCTATAGCGCAGACCGTTTATGAGAACCTTTCTCTGGATTCCCTGGACAGGCACTGGGAAGAAGTTCTTGGAGCAGGCTACAGCGTGAGCTTGTTTACTGATTGGCGGCAGGATCGAATCAGGCAGATCTGGGTCAAGCGAAGACTTGCCCAAGGCGCGGAAACAGATCCGCCTGAGAGCCTGTTTGGTGCGCTACGGCAAAAGGACAAGCTCCATCCTTTACCCGGGCACGCCCCGGAGCCTTGCACGGAACAGATGGGACAGCCCGGCCCATGGTTTCAGCGGCTACCGCATTTTCGAATGGACTTTACGCCATCCAGCGGCGCGGAGCTGCAAACGGAATACTTCGTGCCGCTCGATCGGGGCATGGAAGCACTGCTCGCGGTACAACGGCTGGGTGCGGCCATCGCACCCCATCTGCACATCTCTGAGATCCGGACCGTCGCCGCGGATCATCTGTGGATGAGCATGGCCTGCGAGCGGGACTCCCTTGCTATTCACTTCACCTGGCAGCCTCATGGAGAAGCCGTGCAGCGTTTACTGCCGCAGATCGAAGCCAGCCTGGCGCCTTTCAGGGCTCGGCCCCACTGGGGCAAACTGTTCCGCATGCCCCGCAAACGTCTGCAGGAGATCTATCCCCGCTTCCATGATTTTGTCGCGCTGGCGAAGCACTGCGATCCGGAGGGAAAGTTCCGCAACGCCTACTTGGATCGATATCTTCTCGGAGATTGAATCGATTCATCTATCGGCCCACCAGCGGCCTTGTCATGATCCGGACAGCAAAAGGCTTCGGTTGTGGCTTTCGGAGCCGAGCGGCTTGGCCATGCCTGGCCTATCGCTGCTCCAGATGAAGGTTGCACTCGGCTACCCGCTCCGTGTCTCAACCGACGATCTGCTCACGCAAAGCCGGCGCCGATCGATTTGACACACCCCATCTTAGAAAATAGATGATGATAGACGAATATGGAAAAAGCTCATCCGTTCACCCTCGTCGGAAAGCAAGCCGTTGTCACCGGGGGCGCCAGCGGCATTGGCCTGGCCACTGCCCAGGCCTTCGCAGACGCTGGAGCTCGTGTCACCATCCTTGACTTGGCCGCAGCACAGGCTTCTGAAGCCGCCGCATCGCTCTCCCTGCCCGGGCGTGGCATCGGCTGCGACGTCACCGACCCCGCCAGCGTCGAGCAAGCC
>JAKART010000179.1 GCA_021819255.1 Acidobacteriota bacterium | reverse complement strand
TCAGGTCCAAGCTGCTCCCAGCGCCGCTTCATTTTCATCCCTCCTTGTGACCGGGTCGGTCATGAACGACTCATCTTTCGATTGCAAAAGGCCCCTCTGCTCCTGCCGGAGGCTGGGGCGAGTCCTCGGTGAGGGAGGGCACAGAAGGTCAGTTGACGGTGAACCGAATCCGCATTCTTCGAGGGCGTTCGCCAAGAAGCTGATCTGCCATCAATACCTTTGCCGTCGTCTCATCCTGAGGCGCCCCGCATCCTCTCCGACGGCCGGAGTTCCGCGCCGGATCAATAAGGCGACCGACCGCGCCCGTCGTCTGTCACCTGAGATCGAACATCCTTCCGCCTCCAGGTACGACTCGCAATTCACCGATCTGGCCCCGGTTTGCGAACCCCTTGCCCTCTTCGCCATGACGCGACGCACTGTGGAATGCACGTGGGCGGCATCCTCAACGAACTGGCCGCACTGCGGCCGCTCAAAGGCAAATTGTGGCCATATGGAATTATGTCTTCCTTAGTTTCTGCTCATGCCCCCCTTAGGGAAATCCTTGCATGCTGATGTTGGGGCGGAAGCCATTGCGGAGACGTTCTCGGAACGGACTCCAGGTGCAACGAGAACGAGGCGTTCTTGTTTGCCGTGGTGGATCCGTGCCGGAATCGCACCGGCTGTAGATGGGAGAGAGTGAAATGACGAGGGCGCAAAATCAATATGTATTTATTGCAGTTCTTGCTGCCTGCGCAGTGGGCGTGTGCAGGTCAGAGGAACCGCAGACGCAGGGCGTACTGGGAGCATCCTATGGAAAACAGACGCAACCAAATGCGGAGATCTGCTACCAATCCGCGAATCTGGCCGCATACTTTGACCAGCGATCCAAGGAGTTTGGACAAAAGGCCCAGGACGAGCACAGCCATCTCGACCAACTTGATGCCGCCAGGTACCGGACGAAATATGACTATGTGATCGTTGATCACGTTCGCGCCATCTATGCGTACGACCGGTCTCAGGCGAAGAAGTGGGCGGAAAAAGCCGCAGTGCTTCAACTCAAGGCTGAAGCTGTAGCGAGCAAACTTTCAAACTCTGCCAATGGGGCCAAGTAGCGGCCGGGAGCCCACGCTACTCCGATGTGCGGCGTCGCAGCGGGTCTCCGGGCGCCTCCAGGCGTTGTTTCGGGCTGGCAGAGCAACGGACGGCAGAGGGCCATGTGGGTCATCCGCAGGCTTTGGCCTTTCCGGCGCGGGCGAGTCTTCCGCAGCGGGCATTTTGTGGCATCTTCAATATGGAAAACGCCCATAAAGGCTGAGGCGTTGGGCTACGCCTGCGGAGAAAGACCTTCAGAGCCTCGTCTTCGCTCGAGGTCCCTCCGCATCTGGCAGCCTCGCCCGCCAGGCGGAGCCGCGTTCCGGGATCCGGCGCCTGGGGAATGCGGTGCGCTCATGAAGCTCAGTGTACCTGACCGCTTGAGCAGTTGCCTCGATCCGCTCCCATCGCACTGCCGGCCAGGAGCTAGCCGGGGCGGCCGCCGCCAATCAGCGGACTCTCCACCGGCGCCAAACTCGGTTCGCATGGATCCATCGGCCGAAGGCGTTGTTGCGCTCGGGCATTTCGGCGCTGGTCACCGCGAACACATGACGTAGTCCGTGCGTGTTTACCGCAACACCTCTCCTATCGGGTTCCTCTGTGTTGGCCTCGTTTATTGCGTGCCCCGCAGGACACTCTGTAGTGGGCTGCCTGGGCAAATTCCTTGCAAAGCTCCGACCGATAAGAAATCGTCCCAATCGAACCTCTGCCAAAAGCCCCAGTGTGGCAGCGGCAAGCCTGTGGAAAGAACTTGGCAGGCTCGCCGCCTGCAGGGAACGCGCGCTGGATCCAGCCCTTCCCGGGAGCGGATCCAACAGGGCGGCTTATTGGTCTTAGAACTCAAGCCGAAGCGCCACCTGCCCTGTCCGGTTTCCCCCGCTCTCTGCAGTTTGAGCCGTAGTGAGCGCGCCAAAGGAGGAGGGAGTGCTGATGTCCGTCTCCGGCGGGGCAAAGTTCGTGTGATTGAAGGCGTTCGTGAAGGTTGCTTCAAAACGAAGATGCAACCTTCCACGAATCGGCACAACCTTTGCCACTCCCAGGTTTGCGACTTCGGTCCCTGGACCTTCGAGGCTTCCGACACTTGCATCTCCTACCCGTCCCGCATTCAAAGGAGGAAGTGTAAATGCATTGATATTGAAGTAGTTGCTGTCGGTGCGATGGCGAGGAATCGGGTTCCCAACGCGATCTGGCCGAACTACCAGAATGCCGGCTGCCGCCGGGTCTGTGTTCGTCTGGTCGTCGTTGACACTCATCGTTGGCGTCAGGTATGGGCCCGTTTCTAAAAGCGTGATGGTGCTTAAGTCCCAATCGCCCAGAATGGCTCTTGCGATGCCGGGATGGCCCGCCCAGTAACGGCCGGGTCCGTAGGGCAATTCGTAGGTTCCCACCAGGAGGAAGCGCTGGCGACGAGTGCCGTAGACATTGCCCCGGTTGGCCGGCAGGTCAAAACGATCCTCAACGGCCAGGCCATAACTCGTCTCCCCCTGGAAGCTGGTGGGCGCATCGCCCTGCGCGTTGCTCAGGTCATGCGCCCAGGTATAGTTCGCCTGGTAGCTTAATCCGATGCCCATACGATGGGTCAACTGCACCTCAAGCGCATTGTAATTTTCATGGCCATAGTTGCCGGTTGAGAAGATCGTTCCCCAGTTCGGGAAGGGTATCGGGTTAGGGTTGGGCGCTAAAGTGGACGGCGCCTGTTGATTGAGGTTCACAGTTGTGTTCAGGCGATAAGAGCTCTCACCGACATAGCTCAGGCGCAGCGCAGCGTCCGCGGTCACTTCGCGTTCCATGGTCAGGTTCCACTGGGCCGTCTGTGCGTCGCGATAACGCGGATCGGTGGCCTGCTCCAACTCGCCCCCACCGTAAGCTGCCGCGGCTGACGCCGGGCGCACCGCTGGAAACTGGAAGGTGGGCTTCAGTGTGCTCGGGTTCTGATTCGTGTAGGTATCGATTGTGATGGATGGATTGCCTTCGTTGTTGTTTTGTAGCTGGCCCAGTGTCGTAACGGTATATATGCCGAAGCCGCCTCGCACAACGGTTTTCTCGCCTCCAAAGGGCCGATAGGCGATGCTGAAACGAGGGTCGAAATCCTTCAGATAGGTCTGGCGGAGCCCGGGTCCTACCCCTTCCTGCGCGTTCGACACCACCTTGGTGCAAGGCATCGTTCCGGAGGGCTCATAGCCGACGTCATTGGCAGCAGCATAGCCAGACGGAGCTGCGTTGCAGGCATTGAATGACTGCAGGAAACCGGGAACGGGGCCACCCAGCCTGGTATAGAGCCGTTGGTTAACGATGACAGAATTGGTCGCTGGGTCGAAGTTTGCCTCCATCCCGTTAGCGTCCTGGAAGGGAGGAAGCAACTCCCAACGCAATCCGAAGTTGATGATGAAGCTGCTGCCGGCTTGCCATTCATCCTGGACATAAAAGCCATACTGCCGTCCCGCTGGAAGTTCGTTTGGCCCTGTGAGCGCGAAATAGGAAGTGTCAGGAAGTCCGAGGAGGAAGTCTCCGAAGGAGTTCCCCGTAAATGTGGGCTGGAAGGTCATCAGGCCGAAGTCGTCGGAGGCGGATTCTAGCGCAATGACATCTTCCCGGAGCCAGCGGATGTCCAGGCCGCCTTGGACCGTGTGCCTTGCATGCGTCCAGGTCAAATTGTCGGTCATCTCGTAGGTATAGGAGTTGAACGGCCCAACGATATCGCGCCCAATCGGTTCAAAGTTTGTTCCTTGAGAAAAGTTGAATGTTGTAAAGCCTTCGCTGTTTTGGTGAATCGCCGGTATGGTTGGCCACTGGGAAAGCAATCCGAGCTGCGAGAGCGCCTGCCCGCCCTTGATGGGGAAGCTGGGCGAAAGCAGTTGGGTGGTAAATCCATAGCGAAACTCATTTAATAAATTGTTGGTGAACTCATAGTTGTGCGACACCAGAAAGCTGCGGTCGTGCTCCGAATCTTCATCGTCCGGCAAGAGAGGATTCACAACGCTGGATAACATGTTTTTCCAGTCGTAACGAACGAACATTTGTTGTTTGGAAGATAGCAGCTCGTCGATGCGTCCATCGAAGCCGTTGTCATTGGAAGGCATCGGAATCAACGCCTGATAGTTCAACCCGCCAGGTAGCAAATTATTATTCGGGAGCGGGTAGTAATCGTTCAGCAGTTTCTGCGATGTCGCACTCAGCGGCGAGGTAATCGTGTCATTGGGATACGCCTGGCCGGTAAAAGGATCTACCAACGGTCCACTCATCTGTGATGCCAAGCCGCTCAAGTTGCCGCTTCGTTCTTCGGCCGTGGGCATCGTGTACTGCATCGGGTCCGCAGTACTTTTGCGATTACCCTCATAATCGAAGAAAAAGAATGTCCTGTTATGACCGTTATAGAGTCGTGGGGCTATCACAGGACCGTCCATGCTGCCACCAAAGGTATTGAATCGTTCCGGCGTTTTCGTCGCAAAATCATAGGTACGGGCATTGAGCGCGTCATTTTGCAAGTATTCAAACAGACTACCGTGGAACTGGTTGGTTCCTGACTTTGTGGTGAAGGTGACGTCGGCAACCTGGGAGAACGCGGCGCTGTTATTGAGGGCGCTGACCTTCATCTCCGAGATCGCTTCCGTGGAGGGGTAGGCGTTCACTCCTTGTGCGCCGGCGGCCAACGAAGCCCCGCTGGTCCACACATTGACAGTCGAGATCCCATCGACTGAGAAATTGACCATGTTCGAGGTTGCTCCGGCAATGGCGAAGTTTCCTGAGCTGTCTTGCTGAACGTTCGCTGAAGCGGCCAGCGCAGCCAACGGACTTGTCGTTTGCGCTCGGTAGTTGAGCGGAAGTTGTGCGATGGTCTTTCCGGTCTTCATGTCTGCAATGGTCGCGTCGTCAGTGTTGATCTCCGTGGCCGATGATCGCACCTGCACGGTTTCGGTCGCCGATGCGACCCTCAGCGTCAGAGTGAATCGCAGATCCTGACGTGCCGTGAGTGTGATTCCCGAGAGCCGCAAATCGGCGAACCCCTTGTGGAAGGCAAGCAGATCGAAATGCCCCGCCTTCTCGTTGGCGAAGAGAAAAGTGCCGGAGTTACCTGACGTTCCCGTAAAATCGTTGTTCTCGTCGAGGTTATGCAGGATCACGCGAGCGTGGGGAATCGGCGCCCCAGATGCGTCCTGCACGACGCCTCCAACGCTCCCGAAGGTTGATTGCCCCAAACAGTTTCCCGTGAAGGCAATTACCGTGATGATCAAAGCAACGAGAAAGGCGTGAGAAAGAGTTGGCATTGACGTTGCGCGTGACCCAATTGCGAGGCGCTCCTCACGGATATTCTCCGAGCCCAGTAGTTGCAGCCACTGCATATGCAAACGGAGATCCGCTGGGTTGCGGTGTTCTTCCGCGTAGTTGTTGCTGGCGTTCATTTCCGCTCCTAACCAGCCGTCATATCGGCTAGGCTTATGAAAGCCAACAACCCCAAAAGGAGGCATAAGGGACGCGTGGAAGAGTCGTGATGGAGAATTGTCGGGTTATGGCTGCGGCAGATGCATGCCGCATGCTCTGAAGGCTCTGAAGAGCCCCGTGAAGGAGCGTGGAGGACGATTTCGGCAGGAGGATCCATTAGCGGACAGAAAGAGGCCAATTGGCCGCGCGAGATCGG
>JAKART010000178.1 GCA_021819255.1 Acidobacteriota bacterium | reverse complement strand
CACGATCGACTCTTCGGCGATATGCTGCGCCAGTTGTTCACCCGCCTTCACGTCGGGAACGCTCATCACGGTGGGGTGGTCGAAGACACCGCTTGCGAAGATGCTGCGCAGAATGCGATGAACGTGATCGTCGAGTTCGGCTTCGGAAACCGCGCCGCTCTCGACGGCCTTCTTCAGCGCGTCACCGTAAAAATACTGGTCCGGCTGTTCCATATCGAGGCCGGCGTGCGAAGCCTTCACCGTCGAGTGGGTCGCTCCCCAGTCCGAGAGCACGAATCCGTCAAAATGGAACTCCTTCTTCAAAACGTTGGTCAACAAGTATTGGTTTTCACATGCATAATCGCCGTTGACGCGGTTATACGAGCACATAACAGCACCAGCCTTCGAGATCGCGAGCGCAATCTCGAAGGCACGCAGGTCGGTTTCCCGCATGGACCGCTGGTCAATATTCACATTGACGGCGTTGCGGCCACTCTCCTGATCATTCAACGCATAGTGCTTCAAGTCGCCGATCACGTAGTTGGATTGCACACCCTTCTCTACCTCGCCATCCATCGTGCCAGCCAATAGCGGATCTTCGCCCATGTATTCGAAGGTGCGGCCATTACGTGGTTCGCGCGCGAGGTTGACGCCGCCCCCCAGAGTCATATTGTAGCCCTCAGCACGCAACTCGCGACCTATCAACGCACCATATGCGTACGCCAGTTCAGGATCCCAGGAGGACGCCGAAGCTAGATTATTCGGCAACGCCGTCGAGTAGCGTCCCATCGCCGCACCTCGTGTTACTCCGTAGGCTGAGTCGGCCATTTGGATCGATGGAATGCCAAGGCGAGGAATTGCATTCGTGAAACCGGCCCCGCCATTGGACTCCGATGGGCCGTGTGAGAAGAATGGCATGCCCTGTCCATGCAGCAGTGAAATCTTTTCATCGAGAGTCATCTGCCCGATGACCAGTTCGGCGCGTGCATCGGGTGAGAGGCTGGCGTTCGACCATGGATACTGTTTGGGCTGCGGCATGCCAGGAAACTGCGCCACGCCGATCTGCAGCAGCGGTACCGCTGCCAAAAGAAACGTCAAGGTGAAGCGGAGGAGGAATGTCGCACACATATTCATAGGGTCGTCTTTCCGGATACATTCAGATAGTTTCAAGGGTGAAGGTTGCACGAGAGAGACATAACTCCAGCGTGGCAGTGAGTTCCATGTCGCAGAACATCATCGAGTGTATGGAGAAACACTTCGAGCCTTTGACCAACATCTGCAAGCAGCACCATCTTGCGCTGCCTTATTTGAAGGTGATGGTTGGCGGTCAGTGTCAGAGACCCGCTTCAACATGGCTGTCGTTCCTGCTATGTTGAGGCGCTCCTTCCAGGGGTCGGACTCAGTCACGGGCCGTGTGCGAGAGAGTGCATCGATTCGTCGGTGTTGAAGTTGTACGCCGGCCGCCTTGGTACACCGGACGTTATCCTCTGCAGAGCCAGTGTCCTCCTGAACCTCGGGTTAGGTGCCTATGTTGACAAAGATGCCGCTGTTAATTCACACCATCACCCGCAGTTGCGGCTTCTGCGGCCACGCGGGCCGCAACTTCACTGTGAATGCCAAGGCTGCACCGGCAAGACCACAACCCCTCCATGCGGATCTCAGCCAGACCATCGTTCTCTATCCAATGAAGACCTGGGATCGTACAAGACTCCGGTGTAGCGCAGTGTCTTTGCACGATCCTTCGCACCGAATGACCAAGAGCAACGATCTCACTTCTGTCTATCAAAGACAAGCCGCTGCTGGACATCACCAAACGTGGAATGCGAGTTGATGAGCTCTACGAGTTCCGCACTGTCTGAAGAGAGGAAATAACGGGTATGAGAGATCGACAAACCGCCATAGCCATTACTGCGCTGGGTCGTGTAGAGTGTGCCTCCCTGCCACTCAGACGCTAGAGTTACAGTCGGCTGAGGCATTCCGGGAAACAAGGGTGTTCCCTTGCCCTCTCGCTCCTCGCCATTCAACACCAAAGTTGTTGTCGCTGTGGAATCAGGTAGATGAAATCCCATGATCACCTGATGGACGGAGGCATCCGTCACCATCACGTCATCGCCGTTCTCTGTGATTGTCTTCGTCAATTGATAGGCGGTAGTAGGATGATCGCTGCCGAAGAAGCTCTTTTTCTTATCTAGCCTCCAGGTGCCTGTAAGATTGGCGCTCTGCGGCACTGCAGCCATAGTGAATACGCCAGCTAGCGCAAGAGCAACATAGAATATGCGTGCATCACGTCGATTCATCGTCCCATCTCCTTTGTGCCGGATTGATTACCGGGCAAGTTCCAGAAGGGCAATGCCGTTAGGTGGCAGAGTGATTGAAAAGTCAGACGGTTCGCCGGGAGCTAACTGGTGAATCTCCGGTTCAGGCAACTCAGCCGCGGAGCGCAGCTCGGCGATCTGATCTTGCAGCGGATACTCGGGGCTGCCCATGGCTTTCCATTGTGGAATTGCTGTACCGATCTTGCTGTTCACCTGGCTTACCCGAAGTTGCTTACGAGGATCAGCGCCAGTAAACTTCATTTTCAACTTAAGATCCGCTCCAGAAGAACTGCTGGCTCCTGCACCCGCTGCAAATGGGTTACCGTTGGCAAATCGTCCGCCATGCTCCTCCGGAATCAGATTCCAGATCAAGATGGCTGTGGACCCGTCGGAACGACGGGTTGCGAGTACGGGGCCGTCCGATGTGCTCAGCAGCGTTTCGCCCATCTTGTGCAGGAAAGCAAATGCATGAAGCGCGGGACGTGCGATTCCCCACTGGCCGATCATTCCGAAGCCGCCGTTGAAAATACCATGGGGTACTCCCTGCTCCTCGAAATCGTTGTCGAAAGTCCAGTAGGACATCGCCTCGGCGAGGCCGACGCTGTTCTTGACGGTGTCGGTGATGAAGGCCGGGTTTGCCGAACTCCACTCGGTGATCCAGAGAGGTAGCTGGGGCATTGCGGAAGACTGGATCTGATGCCTGACTAGTTCCAGGCCACGCGGTATCACCTGCTCGTAGGGATAGAGATTATCCTTGCCAAAGATATTGGCCTGGGGATCGCTGGGATAAACATGGGTGCTAACAAAATCAATGGGCAGATTCTGCGTGGCACAGAAACGGATGAGGTCAGGAATCCAGGCTAGTTGGGCTGTGGCTGGACCTCCCACCTGCAACTTCCTGTCGACTGATTTGACAGCCGCCGCCGACTGACGATAAAGCTCGAAATAGTCCTCCTGTGTGCCCGCCCAGAAGCCGATGTTAGGCTCGTTCCATACTTCAAACTTCCACTCCGCAACTTCACGCACTCCATAACGCTGAACGCAGTGGCGAGTGAAGGCCTGAACCATGTCGTGCCAATCTTGCCAACGTCGCGGCGGCGACACATTTCCCTTGTAGAAGAAGATTCGATTCTCGCTGGAGGCAAATGCCTCTGGCATAAAACTAAGTTCAACAAAGGGCCGCACCCCATGATCGATCATGAAGTCATAGATCTGGTCAACATAGATGAAGTTGTAGTTCCCATCTCCTTGTACAGCAATACCCATCTCATCATCAAACAACCCGTGACAGCGAACCGACCGGATACCGGCGTCGCGTTGGGCGCGAATCAGGTCCTGTCGCCACTGTTCACGTAGTCCCACCACCGTACGGTCCGATCCAGCGCACCGCTCCCAACAGTGAGGAAGTGACCCAGTCGTCTTACCAAGATCGACGGCGACCGTGACCGACTCCACAGTTGGATCTGCGCGTTGCAGCGCCTCTAGGGGACCCGCCACTGCCCCAGCCATGACGAGTCCCGTCCCTGCCAAAAACTTTCTTCGATTGATCATGCCTGCTCCTCGATGATGCATATGAGTTCTTGCACTGTCCGCAGGAGTCAGATTCTCCGTCGGCAGTCCTCTTTATGTGAACATCCGATGTAATTAAGAGACCGATGAGCTGCCGACAGGTATCGGCCAAGGGTATTGCCGCGCTGATATCCATCCAGGTCAGAAAAGAAGCTTTAATGCAAATTGGAACTGTCTCGGATTGATGTTGGGGACAGTTGACGTGACCGATCCGAATCCGCCCGCGGTTGTGGCAATGTCCCCTGGTAGCAGCCCTACCGAGGTGCAACCTGTCGCGCCCGAGGCACATGTAATCGGATGGGCTGCGTCATGTTCCGGCCCTGGGTTCCAACCGGAGATGGTGGCGTTAGGATTTATAAAGTTGGGAGTATTCGAAATGTTGAAGCACTCCGCACGGAATTGTGCCTGCATCTTTTCCGATACTCGAAAATCCTTGAGAACCGACAGATCCGCACGCCTCGTATGCGGTCCGTGGAATGGATTGTTCCCCCCGTCACCAAGCGTTCCGGCTGGCTGTGGCGTGAAGGCTGTAAGAGCCAGCCAATCCTGGAGCCCTTTTCCTGGAGTAGTGTACGACATGCCAGGAACCAGGTCAGGGCGATCAGAAGTGATATTGGGGATGTTGATTTGCGCTAAGCCGTTGGAATTGGTAAAGGAATCTGTAACGCCAAAGGGCTGACCCGTCTGCCAGAATAGGATGAAGTTCGCTTGCCACCCTTTCGTCAGCAGCCCGCGCACCCCAGTGGCATGTCTTCCAAATGGCATCACATAGCTCCAGCTACCTGCAATGCGGTGTCGGATATCAACTCCAGAGTTGCCGTAGTCCACGCGTACATCGGTGGGAATCATTCCCATCGCAGTACCAGCACCGCTGCCGGCAACGGCATCGCCAAGACCACGTGCCCAGGTATAGTTTGCGTTGAATACAAGCCCCTTGGTGAAGCGGCGTGCATAGATGGCTTGCAGTGCGTAGTAGTTATTGGTGGCCCAGTTTCCGTCGACCTCAATGGGGCCGACGTTGGGTAGCGTTGAGGCGGTGAGCCAACCCGGCGCTGGAGGCGGGCCTGACGTAGCATCGTTCGCGTAGGGGCCTGATGGGAGAGGTTCGTTGATGCTGGGTTGCGTGAGCAACTTCCGTCCCAACTCCCCGATGCCACCTATCGTCAATACGTTGGCGCCGATCTCTCGCTGAACCATCAGGTTGAACTGCTCTATATAGAGAGTGTTGAAGTCCTTTGGATTGTAGGTCAATGACCCGGACAGATTGGTGGTCGAGGATGGAGAGGGATTCGGTATCGTCGGCCAGACAAGCCCACCATTGAAGCAGGGAATGCAGGAAACGGCGTAGTCATACGGCGGATTGGGAATCTGAATTTCGCTTTGTATTGCAATCGGATAGGAGCTAATGCCAAAACCGCCGCGCACTACGGTCTTGGTTCCCAACGACTGTGAGAAACCGAGTCGGGGCTGGAAGTTCTTGAAATTGGTGTCGATGCCGACATGAGGCGACTGGGTGCCTAAAATCATTGTGAGGGAAGGATAATCAAAATTGCTGTACCGATTGTGAGCTTCTGTGATCGCACTGAAGATGTCATAACGCAGGCCAATGTTCAGGGTCAGACTATGCGTAGCTCGCCAGTCATCCTGCACATAGGCTCCATATTCCGACATCCGATAGCCTGGCTCGATCAGTGTGTTGCCGCGCATGTAGCCAAGCGGCAGGCCCATCAGCAGGTCTTGCATGGCGTTACCCGTCAGGCCGGCGAAGAATGTGAAGCCGAGCGGAAAGCTGCTCTGATAGTAGTTGAGTTGCCGACGAATAAAATCGCCTCCTGCCTTGATCGTCTGATTGCCATGGGTATAGGTAACAGCCCCCATGTATTGGAAGGTGTTGTTTCGGTC
>JAKART010000177.1 GCA_021819255.1 Acidobacteriota bacterium | reverse complement strand
CGGAACCGAGAGTTTTCCGGGGTTCATCTTGTTGGTGGGATCCCACACTGCCTTGAACTCGCGGAAGGCCTGGATGAGCTCCGGACCAAACATCTTGGGCAACAGCGTCGAGCGAGCCTGTCCGTCGCCATGCTCACCGGAGACCGAACCTCCATGGGCCACCACGATATCGGCGGCTAAGTCAATGAACTCAAGGTAACGAGCTACGCCGAGCTCGCTTTCAAAGTCGAAGTTGATGCGCAGGTGAACGCAGCCCTGGCCAAAGTGGCCGTAGATGGGGCTGCGGTAGCCAAACCGGCTCATCAGGGCAAACAGTTGCCGTAGATAAGATCCCAGCCGCTCGGGTGGGACGGCGGCGTCCTCCCAACCCTCCCAGCCATGGGGTTCGCCCGGAACAAACACCGTCGCGCCCAGAGCGGACTCACGCAGATGCCAGATGCGGCGGGCCTCATCCTCCGCGGTAACGATGGCCGCGGGTCTGACGGCAAACTCTCTAGCCGCAGCGCAAAAACGCTCAGCCTGCTGGAGGGCATCTTGCGCTGTCCAGGCGCCAAACTCCACCAGAAGAAAACCTCCCTTGCCCAGCGGCAGCAAGCTGAGATCGTCCATCGCCAGACGCTTGCGGCGCATGAACTCGGTGAGTAGAGAATCGAAGCCTTCCAGCCCGATCGGCTTGTACTCCAGAATCGCCGGCACATGGTCAGCGGCTTGAAAGGCATCATCGAATGCGGCCACCGCCAGGCGGCGGAAGGGCGGACTGGGCATCAACTCCAACTCCGCCCCAAGAATAGTTACGCAGGTTCCCTCGCTGCCCACCAGCGATCGCGCTACATGAAAGCCGTTCTCCTCCAGCAGCCAGTCCAGGTTATAGCCGGAGACGCGGCGCGGAATCCTGGGAAAGCGCTCGCGAATCAAAGCGCCGTAACGATCGCGGATGCGGGCCAGATCCCGGTAGACCTGGGCGCGCCGCCCGCCCGCGGCCAGAATAGCGGCCATCTCCTCTGCGCTCGTGGCCCCTACCGTCATGCGCGTGCCGTCGTAGAGCAGCACATCCAGACTGCGAATGTTGTCCACGGTTTTTCCGCCCATCAGCGCGTGAGTTCCGCAGGAGTTGTTGCCGATCATGCCGCCGATGGTGCAGCGCGAGTGGGTGGCCGGATCGGGAGCAAAGGTGAGCCCATGCTGCTCGGCGGCCTCGCGCACGCGGTCCAGCACGATGCCGGGCTCAACCCGGGCTCTGCGGGACCCCGGATCGATGCTCTGGATGGAGCGCATGTACTTGGAGAAGTCCAGCACCATGGCCACGTTGCAGCATTGTCCAGCCAGGCTGGTGCCGGCGCCGCGGGAAAGCACGGGGGCTCCAAACTCACGGCAGACCGCCAGGGCGGCTTCCACATCCTGAGCGTCCCGAGGAATCAGAACTCCGATGGGAATCTGCCGGTAGTTGGATGAATCAGTCGCGTACAGAGCCCGTGATCCTTCATCAAACCGAACCTCCCCACGGACGGCCGCGCGCAGCCGGGAGGCAAGCTGCTCGGGTCCGGGTGAGAAGCCGCCGCGCGCTGCTGCGCCGGAAGCCTGGCTCACAATGGGAAATAGATGATTCTGCTCTTTCAAACGCGCGCTCCTGACCGGGCTTTGGCGCGGCCTGCGCTCTTCCTGCTCTCCAAGCCCTTGCCTGCTGAGATGGTAACCCCATGGCAGAGCATGCGTCATGGTCCGGCATCCTGACGTGCTGGATCTGTGCCGCGCCAGTTCATCGCATCAGCGGCCAGAATCGCACGCGCGCCGCTGGCCAGGGAGTTGACATCCATCTTTGCCAACCCACACAATCGCTCAGCGCGGCTCCACTGCGAAACAGGGTCGCGCAAACCTTGCGAGGATTCGTTCCGCCGAGCGGCCGGCGACTGGCCGCGCTCCGCGCGCCATCCTCTCGAAGGGCGCTATGCGGGGCTTGGCAACAGGCAGCCGTCTTCCTTACGGAGGGCGCCAACCGACAACTGTTCCCGGTCATTGTTTCCCAAGGACCCGGATCCCGGCGCCGGCCTGTGGGTTTGACGCCGGCCAAACTTGCAGCAAGTGAAAGGTGCCGGCGATGAGTTTCATTCTCGCCCTGGATCAGGGAACCAGCAGCTCCCGCGCCGCAGTTGTCGACATCCAGGGCAACATTCGTGCAGTCGCGCAGCGTGAGCTTCCGCAGATCTACCCGCAATCGGGATGGGTGGAGCAGGATCCGGAGACGATCTGGTCTTCACAACTGGCCGCCATCCGGGCGGTGATGGAACAGGCTCAGATCCAAGTCCGAGACATCGCCGCCGTCGGCATCGCCAACCAGCGCGAGACCACCATCGTGTGGGACAGAGCCACTGGCCAACCCATCTTCAACGCGCTGGTCTGGCAGGATCGCCGCACCGCGCCCCTCTGTGACCTGCTCAAATCGCAGGGGCACGAACCTCTCGTTCAGCAGAAGACGGGCCTGATCTTTGACCCCTACTTCTCCGCCAGCAAGATTCGCTGGCTGCTGGATCATATCGAGGGAGCGCGCGCCCGCGCCAGGCAGGGACAGCTCTGCTTTGGGACCGTGGACACTTGGTTGCTATGGAAGCTGACTGGCGGGCAGCGGCATATCACCGACGTGAGCAACGCCTCGCGCACCCTGCTGTTCAACATCCACACCCTGGATTGGGACCAGGAATTGTTGGCGCTCTTCGATATCCCGCGCAGCATGATGCCGGAGGTGGCTTCCTGCAGCGGTTGGTGCGCCACATCCGGCGCTCCGCTTCCAGACGTGCCGATCTGCGGCATCGCCGGAGACCAACAGGCAGCGCTCTTCGGCCAGCGATGCCTGTGGCCGGGGATGGTAAAGAACACCTACGGCACAGGATGCTTCCTGCTGATGCAGACCGGGGAGACGCCGGTGCGCTCCAGCCACCGTCTGTTGACCACTGTCGCCTGGCAGAGCGACGGACGCGTCCAATACGCTCTGGAGGGTAGCGTGTTCACCGGAGGAGCAGCCGTGCAGTGGCTGCGCGACGGGCTGGGGATCATCGGCTCCTCAGCCGAGGTGGAGGCGCTGGCCGGCTCCGTGCGGGATAGCGGAGGCGTCTTCTTTGTTCCCGCGCTTACGGGCATGGGCGCTCCCTACTGGGATCCCGGCGCGCGCGGCCTGATCGCCGGCCTCACCCGGGCTACCACCAGAGCCCACATCGCGCGCGCGACGCTGGAGGCGATCGCCTTCCAGGTCACAGACGTTCTCAGCGCCATGCAAGCCGACGCTCAGATGACGATTCAGGATCTGCGCGTGGATGGCGGAGCTTCTGCCAACCGTCTGCTGATGCAGATGCAGGCTGACTTGCTTGGGGTTCCTGTCGTGCGCGCCGGCGTCACGGAGTCAACGGTGCTGGGCGCAGCGTATCTCGCCGGTCTCGGTTGCGGCTATTGGAGCGGAGCCGAGGATCTGAATGCGCTCCGGCGTGGCGGCCCAAGGAACCAGGACGCGGCGAGCCTTGTTTTTACCCCCTCCATCGGCGCCGCGGAGCGCGCTTCACGGCTGGCGCGCTGGAGAGAGGCTGTGCAGCGCTCGCTCCGTTGAGAGGAACATGATGTGCCGAACTTCCCGGAGAGTCTGCGCCGGCCGGCGAATGAGCCTCGGCCGTGTGGTGGGTTGCAAAGCGGCAGCGGACACAGAACTCGAGCTCGAATCCATCCTTGAAGAAAGGGCGTGGATGCCGACTATCCGGAAACGGCTTTGCCGGGTAAAGATCGAAGGACGCCGCGAAGGCAGGGCGCGACGGTGGAAGAGCCTGTCTGCGGGGCAGAGCTCTTTTGGGGTCTGCGGGAATGACGAATTTGGAGATGGGATCCATGGCAGCGAAGGAAAGCATCCGGCCACGTTGCGAATGATCCAGGCAGCCGGCCTGAACGATGGTTGGATGTTTCGCATCGAGTCTTCGCTTGCGGAAGGTGAGGGTGCATGATGTCTTTTGATCTGTCTCGTCCGGCAAAGTATTTTCCGTGCAGGCATGAAGGGACGTCTGGAGCTCGATCGGCGCTTCCTGAATGAAAGCGCCGCCGCAGGCCCGCTGGGCTCAAATTCCCAGCACATCGAAGGGAATCTGAAGGGAAAATGTTGCGTGGGCAAAGACTGCGGGCAACTGTTCTTTGCGCAGCGTGCTTTGCGGCAGGCGCAGTTGGAGTTGGGTTGGAGACCGGCGGCTGTAGCCGCCGGAGATCTTCCCGCCAATTCGGCTGAAGTCGCGGCTCAGTGGGCTTTGCGATGCTTATCCGTGGCCGGCCCGTTTGCGCCTGTTGCGCTGGATTTTGTGAAGTTCTCCGGGGCAACGCGAAAGTTGCGAAGTTCTTTCATTCCTTTCGCACCGGCTGCTTCTGGCGTATTTTGGAGTTCGAGGTGAGAGATGGCGACGCCTTTGGCCAGATTTCTGGATCTACCCAGGCCGGTGAGGGAAGCACGCGGATGGTTACACACTCCGGCAGAGATGGCGCAACAGCCGGAGACCTGGAAGGCGACGCTGACCGGCTTTGAAGGGCTGCAGCCCAAAGTCAGGGCGTTTTTGGAAGATGTGGGTGTGCGAGCCGCGAAAGAGCTGCGTCCGGCGGTCACACTGATCGGCGCGGGAAGCTCGGACTATGCTGCCGGGGCCCTGGAGTTTGTCCTGCGCCGGGGATGGGCATGTGAGGTCTCTGTGGTGGCCAGTACGGAGATGCTGCCGAATCTGGACGAGTATGCGGCTGCCGGCCGGAGGTCTTTGTGGATCTCCTTTTCCCGCTCCGGGGACTCTCCGGAGGGCGTAGCCGTTCTGCAGCGGGCGTTGGCCGGCTATCCGGAGATCGCTCACCTGGTGGTGACATGCAACGCCGCCGGCCGGATGGCGGCTCTCTGCCGGGGTGTGCCGCAGGCTTGTGTGGTGGTTCTGGACGATGCGGTGAACGACCGCAGCCTGGTGATGACCAGCTCCTTTACCAACATGATTGTGCTCGGGCAGTGCTTGGCCCATGCGTGGTCGCTGGATGAGTATCGGCCGGTGCTGGGCCGGTTGGTTGGCGCGGGTGAAGATCTGCTGAGGCGCGGCTCGGCGATGGCGGAGGAGATCGCGCAGCGCTCCGTTCCAAGGGTCTGCTTTGTTGGCAGCGGAGCGCTGGCGAGCGTTGCGAGGGAGTCCGCGCTGAAGGTGCTGGAGATGACGGCAGGCAAGGTGAGGACGATGGCGGAGACGGTGCTGGGGCTTCGGCACGGACCGATGGCCGCGCTGGATCAGCAGACATTGTTTGTCTGCTTCGTCTCCGGAGAGCAGCGGCGTGGGGCCTATGCTCGCGACCTGCTGCGCGAGATTGGCGACAAAAGGATTGCCGCGGAGCGCATCGCCGTGGGGCCGGCAAACGCGGAGGGCGAATTTGCCGGCCACTGTGAACGCTATCTTCCGCTGCATGGAGAGGTTGGGGATGACTATCGTCCAGCGCTGGATGTCCTTTTTGGGCAGATGCTGGGATTGTTCTTTTCCGTGGCCCACGGTCTGCGGCCGGATGCGCCGAGCCCGCATGGCGTGATCAGCCGAGTGGTGCAGCGGTTCCAGATTTATTGAAGCGGCTCGAAATCCTGCTCTTCCGAAGACGATTTCGCGGGAAGGTTCTAGATGTGAAGTTTCAACAGGTTGTCCATTCGATCAAGAACTGAAAAGCTGAGTTTGAGAAGACTTTGCCGCTCAGGAGATCGAATGGACTATCACCAGAATGCCCGATTGACGATTCATAGTCGA
>JAKART010000176.1 GCA_021819255.1 Acidobacteriota bacterium | reverse complement strand
TGCTGCTGTGCCCAACTCTGGATGGTAAAGGCCGCCGCCGTGGCCAGCACCGAGGTGACCGCCAGGGCAAGCCAAAGGACTCCCGCGCTGTGAAAGCGCAGCGGCCCTCCCAGCGGCAGGGTGACGAGCATGACGACTGCCGCAAAGCCGATCTGCAAGGTTCCTAGCCTACGGGCCGAGACCCGGGAGGCGGCTTTGGCCAGGGTGAGCAGGTGGGCGGCGAAGGCCACGGCACAGCCCAGGCAGAGCCACTCTCCCAAATGAATTCCAGAGAACGGCGCCAGACCCTTCGCCTGGGGCGAGGTCAGCAGCGCCAGGCCGGCGAATGCCACCAGCGCTCCCACATAGGTGTCGAAACTTGGACGTAGCCCGGATGTGTCATCCGCAGGGGAGTCGAGCCGGGATGAAGGCTGAGACTCGTTCCTTGGGCTGGATGCGAAGTCTGGAAGAGGAAACGAGCACTCGGCCGGAGGGTTCTTCTCAGAAAAAGCGCTGCCGGCCTCGGTAAGCGAAGAGCTGCGGCCACCGGGTCGCGGGCATACCCCCGGGATCGCACTCATCAGGGGCACCATCACCACCACAAGGCCGGTGATGAAGGCCGCTCGGGAGGCTGTGGTGTACATCAGCCCGGTGGTTTGCAACTGGTATCCCAGCCCCAGGAACAAACCTGCGGTTGCCCCCAGCTTGAGATCCGCCGGCTGTAGCTGGCGCAGGCTGGGAAGGTTGATCGCCACGAGCGCAGCAAAGGCCAGCGTCATGCGGAGCAGATTGAAGATCATCGGTGAGGCATCGGCCAGCGCTGCCTTGACCAGCGAAAAGGTGGTCCCCCACACCACCGCCACCCCCAGCAGGAGAAGATGCGCCGCCAGGCTATGAGATCTTCGCAACTTACCTCCAGGCCCGGCGATCATGCCCTGGAGATCTCCGCTGGAGCAAGCGGCGCTCGATGGCCGCCGATCACGGTTTGCAGAACCAGCTTGCAAAGAGAAGATCTCACGCCAAGGAGTGTACTCCAGTGGTTTTGGGGCCCCAAGCCGTCTCCGCATCCGTTTGGGCTGGGGAGGCATCTTGCCCGCTCAGGGTACAAGCGTCGAGCAGGAGCAGAAGCACCCGGCGAAGGGCCAGGTGCCGTCCGGTCGGATCATAGCCCTCGTCGAGCGTATGGATCCCCCATCCCTGGCCACCTGCGCCGATGGCCAGCGCGGGGATGCCCAGAGATAGCGGCAGGTTGGCATCCGTGGATCCGATCCGTCTTTCGGTGACAATCCCCAGGTGCCGATCCACGGCCCGCAGGCTCGCGGCCAGCCCGGAACCGGCCCCAAGCCTGCCCAGGGGGCGTTCGCCGATCCGTTTCGCTTGCAGGGTAAGGGTCTTCCTCCCGTGCCGCCGGTTCTCCGCCTCGACCAGCCGCTGCAGCGTCTGGAGCACCTGCAACTCCAGCCGGTCCAGCTCGCCGCCGGAGACCGACCTCAGATCCAGATCCGCAGTCACGGACTCGGGAATCGAGTTCACCGAGCTTCCCCCGCGGATCACTCCCCAGTTCAGCGTCGTCCTGGGCCGCGCCGGCAAAGGCGTCCGGTTCAGCTCCAGCATCGCTGCCGCCATGGTCAGGATCGGGTTGGCGCGCCCCGCGTCCGCCCAGGAGTGTCCACCTGGTCCACAGAGGGTAATTCGCAGCCTCCGGCTGCCCAGAGCCTGGTCAACCACGATTCGCTCGCCGGCTCCCTCCAATGCGATGGCGGCTCGAACTCTGCCGGCGTAGGGTTCAGTTTGAAGCAGGTGGCGCATGCCGCGCAGGTTGCCCTCACCCTCCTCGCCCACATTGGCGGCGAAGAGAATCGTGCAATCCGGATGGATTTGGGCATGGCGCAGCGCCGCCGCCAGGCCGAGCAACCCGGCCAGACCGGCGCCGTTGTCGCACGCTCCTGGGCCCAGAATATGGGCCTCCACCTCTCGCGGCGAGCAGTTCGTTCCAGCAGGGAAGACCGTGTCCAGGTGCGCCGAGAGCAAAACCACCGCAGATGCGGAGACGGAGTCAACGGCTGGGCAGGAGGCAGACGGTGAGGGCCGCAGTTCGGCAACCGCGTTGCCCTCCGCATCCACCCTCGGCTCAGATAATCCAAGCTCTCGGAAGCGCTCGCAGAACCACGCTGCCCGCCGGGATTCGGAGAAGGGCGGCGCCGGAATGGCGAGAAACTCCAACTGCCAACGCCGCAACTGCGCCTCATGCAGATGCAGCCAGGCGAAGGCCTGGTGCAGGCGGCGATCACTGGCGAGTTGGGTGATGCGGAGATGGTGCGCGGCGCTCAAGGACGGTCTCCGGAGATCGAGGCTGCATTCGGCGGCTCAGGGCTGCTTCCGCTGCTCAGGGCTGTTTCCGCTGCTCAGGGCTGCTTCGCCCCCGAAGCGGTGCGTACTCCCAACATAATCCACATCCACCAGGAACAACCCGCGCGCCGGGGCAGTGGGTCCGGCCAGCGCACGATTGCGTGCTTCCAGAATCTTCGCAAGCTGTTCGCCGTCCATGGCTCCGCGCCCGATCTCCACCAGGGTTCCGACGATGTTTCTCACCATGTGATGGAGGAATCCGTTTCCGGTGACACGGTAGAGCAGCAACCCGTCCTGACGGAACACGGAGGAGTGGTCAATGGTTTTCACGGGGTTGGGGCCCGACGTCCCTTTCTCCCCATCCTCGTCCTGTTCCTCGCGTGCCCGCAACTCCGGGTCGGTTGCGGCAAAGGAGGCGAAGTTGTGCGTGCCGCGCAACGCTGCGGCTGCCTGGGCCATGGATGCGGCATCCAGCGCCCAGCGGCAGTCCCAGACAAACGGGGCCAGGAACGGCGAACAGATCCTCTCTGCGGAAGGCGGCCATTTGCGCTCGAAGATTCTGTATTCATAGGTTTTGCCAAGCGCATCGTGGCGCGCGTGGAATCCCTCCGCAACCCTTTCCGCGCGCAGAACACGCACGCTCCCAGGCAGCAGGCGGTTCATGGCCCGGAGCAGGTTCTCCGGCGGAAGCGGGGCGCGCAGTGAAAAGCTGGCCACCTGCCCCAGGGCATGAACTCCGGCGTCGGTCCGCCCGGAACCCTGCGGCAGCACAGTCTCTCCGGTTAACTTCTTCAAGACCGTCGCCAACGTTCCTTGTACCGTTGGCTGGCCGGGCTGGACCTGCCATCCGTGGAAGTTTGTTCCGTCATAGCTCACCACGATCTTCCAAAAAGAGCGACGCATCGCACCTGCCATGACTCTGATTGTAGAGAGCCGTTTGCGGGCTGACCGATATACTTCGGGAGAGGTCTTTGCCGCAGATCCTTGCCCCAGTCGAGGAACAAATGGCTGTCGGCATCTCCGCAGAGGGGCGTGGTCTGGAACCAACTCATGCCGGCCGCCGTATCTAAAGCCGAACAGCATTCGCAATCGAATTCCGGCTACAAGCCAATCGGGCCGTGTGTTGGAGAAGTGAATCGTGAAACTAAGGAATCTTCAGGCAAGCGCCTGCGTGCTTCTTACGTTGGTTGGAACCATTCCCTCAGCCGCGGCGCAGCAGACCGGAACCTTCTCCTCCTCATCTCAGGCCGTTCCTGGCTCGGCCTTTGCGGGTGAGTCCTCCAGCGGTTCTGCGCTGCCGGAGGCGCCCCAGCCCAGCTCTGCCGGGCCTCTCTTTCTTCGCCCCACGGCCCATGACTACAGCCACGGCAAATATGGGCTTCCCAACCCTTTCCGCTGGTACACCCCCACTTACTACCCAGCGCCGCGCCTTCACAATACGCCGCATCTCTATGATCTGTTCCACAATGGCGAAATCTATCTTAGCCTCTCCGATGCCGTTACCCTCGCCCTGGAGAACAACTATGACATCGCCATCGCCCGGATCAATCTGGACATTGCGGACACGGACCTGCTCCGCGCCCGCGCGGGCGGCTCCCTGCGCGGCGTTTCGACGGGAATCATCGGCAATACACTAGGCACCACGGGAACCGCGGTCGCCGGCGGTGGCGGGCCGGGCGGTACATCGAGCAGCGCCGGCGGCGGTGGCACCGGAGCCAACGGCCTGGTTCTCAGCACCAACGGCGGCGGCCCCATGCCAGAGGTGCTGGACCCGTCAGTGACCGGCCAACTGGAGTACAACTCCAACGTGCAAGCCCAATCCAATGAACTCTTCAGCGGAGGTCTGCCCTCCCTGTATACCAACACCGGCACCTTCAACTTCGGCTATACGCAGGGCTTCGTCACCGGCAGCTTGCTCCAGATGACCTTCCAGAACTCTCGCGTCACCACGAACGATCCCTTTGTCGACTACAGCCCCCTGGTCACCTCGACCTTCAACGCCCAGATCACCCAGCATCTGCTGCAGGGCTTTGGTCTTGATCTGAACCACCGCTTCATCATTCAGGCCAGAAATGATCGCCGCATCACGGACTCCTCCTTCCGGGAGCAGCTTCTTTATACGATCAATCAGGTGGAGGACATCTATTGGGATCTCGTCAGCGATTATGAAGACGTCCAGGCCAAGCAGCGAGCTCTGGCGCAATCCACGCAGCTCTCCCAGGACAACCGCAAGCAACTGGCCATCGGCACGCTGGCTCCCCTGGACGTGGTGAACTCGGATGCTTCGGTGGCAGCCGACAAGCAGGCGCTGATCTCCGCGCAGACCAAACTGGAGTACCAGCAGCTCATCATGAAGCAGGCGATTGCGCGGAATCTGAATGACGCCAAATTCTCCAGCGCTCCCATCATTCCCACTGACCGGGTCTCGCTGGATCGGCTCACGGAGGAGGATATGCCAGTGGACGATCTGGTTCAGGAGGCCGAAGCCAACAACCCCCAGATCGAGCAGGCGGTCCTGAATATGAAGAATGATGAGATCACCATCAAAGCGTTGAAGAATGGCCTGCTGCCTACCGTGGATGCCTACGCCTTTTATGGAGGCATGGGTCTGGGTGGCGCGCAAAGCGCGTATGCGGAGAACCTGCTGACGGGGACGGGAGCCTATCCTCCCGGAACCTTTCCCACGGTGACCTACGGAACAACCTTTGAGTCGGTCTTCAATAACTCCTCGCCGAACAAGGGTGTGGGATTGAACATCAACATTCCCCTGCGCAACCGCGTCGCGCAGGCGGATGCCGCTCGTTCCCAGATGGAGATGCGTCAGTCCGAGATGCGCCTGCAGCAGCTCTATACCCAGATTCGCATGCAGATCATCAACGACCGCTACGCCCTGACCAATGACCGCGCCCAGGTGGCTGCGGCCCAGGCGCAGCGTGACTACGCAGAACAAAGCTTCCTTGCCGAACAAAAGAAGTACCGGCTCGGCGCCAGTACCAGCGCCAACGTGCTCCAGCAGCAACGCAATCTGGCCACCGCAGAGGATACTCTGATCTCCGATACCGCGACTTACGCCAAGGACCGCGCGGCTCTGTTTCAGGTTCTCTCGACGACGTTGGATCGCTATCACATCAGCATTACGGATGCCGCCGCCGGCGGCGTCACCTCGGCTCCCCTGATTCCCGGCCTTACGGCGCCCACCCCGGAGGCGGCGCCTCAACCGCTGAGCAAAAACCCGCCTTCGCTTCCACAGTAGCGCCGGGAAAGCCTGCGCGTTGGATGAGCAAAGCCAAGAGCAGTCGGCCGAGCCTGGCTTGCTTCAGCGAAGCGAATTTGCGGCATGTCCAGCCTATCCGGCCGGCCAGGGTTGCTCAAAGTTCAGGGCTGGTGTCATGCTCAAGAGATGAAGCTATTGAAGTGGAACTCTGTTTTTCTGGCCGGATTTCTCACTCTCT
>JAKART010000175.1 GCA_021819255.1 Acidobacteriota bacterium | reverse complement strand
CCTCTAAGCGCAAATCTCCCTGTCATGGGATCTCCTCCTTGCTCAACACCACTGCAAATTTGCAACCGTGAGGCATCGGACGCATTCCCTTCCCTATGCGGCAGATACACTCAGGAGCGAATGGCAGATAGAAAGACGCGAATCTCGGTTCTAAGGTTGCAAGCTTCATCTGCGGCTTGCCCCAAACGGAACTCGCCGAGCCCGCTCTCCCAAAAAGGAACACTCTGGCCGACTCCATCCGCTCCACGGGCTCCAGCAACGAATTTGCGGATCGCTGGGCCTTCTATTTTCCAAAGTCGACCGTAGGAGCCGTCGCGTTGGCCGGATTCCCCTTAAAGTACTCGTCGCGATAGTGGAATCCCGCCATATTGGCCCAGATGCTGTTGGGGAACTGGCGGATATAGACGTTATAGGCCTCCAAAGCCTTGTTGTAGCGCTGGCGCTCCACAGCAATCCGGTTCTCCGATCCAGCCAACTCGTCTTCCAGGCGCATGAACTGTTCGTTGCCCTTCAGATCGGGATACTCCTCCTGGAGGCGGTAAAGAGGAATCAGGGCGGCATCCAGCTTGGTGTTGGCCTGGATGCTGCTGGCGCGGTCAGAAGAGGCGGCCAGAACGCCGGCGCGGGCATTGGCGATGTTGGTCAGCACCGTCTCCTCCTCGCCCACATAACCTTTGACACTGGCTACCAGGTTGGGAATCAGATCCAGACGACGCTGCTGCACCACATCCACCTGCGAGTAGGTCTGGTCAACATCCTCATTGAGCTGCACCATCTGGTTCTTCGCCGAAATATAGCTGCCAAAGGTGAGGATCACCACCAGCAGCAACACACCCAGCACTCCAAGCACAACCCAAAGAGCCTTCATCGATGTATTCCCTTTCGCATCTATCGTTTTCATGATTCTTATGCCTGATTCACCCCTTGCCAGGGTGTCCAGCCTACCAATCCCCGCTGGCCCCGCCACCACCAGAGCCGCCGCCGAAGCCGCCGCCAAAGTCCCCGCCGCCGGAACCACCACCACCGGAGTCTCCGCCGCCCATGTCGCCGCCGCCAAAACCTCCGCCGCCCCCGAAGCCGCCACCCATCAGGTTGCCCAGCAGGAACCAGAGCCAGCCGCCACCCCCACCGCCGCCGCGGAACATCAGCACCAGAATGACCACAAAGAAGAGGATGCCAAACCAGTTGGTATGGTGCTCAGCCGGCCGCTCTCGGTAAGCAAGGTTCGGCATCTCCTGGGGCGGAGACAGCGCCACGTTGGCGTCCGCGGCGATCACGTCCGCGATCTGCTGAACGCCGGATTGGATCGCTGGACCATATTGACCCTGCTCCAAAAGCGGATTCATGCTCCGCCGGATGTCGCCCACCTTGGCATCGTTCAGGATGCCCTCAAGCCCATAACCAACTTCAATCCTATCCTTGTGGTCCTGAACGGCAAACACCATCACGACGCCACGATCGCTGGACTTTGGACCCACCTTCCAGCGATCCTCCAACTCCGTGGTCCAGGAATCGATATCCTCGCCGTCGAGAGACTTCACCGTGACCACCTCCATGGTGGCATGCGCCCGTGAGTACACCTGCCAGGCGATGTCTTCGATGTTCTCTCGGGACGCGGGATCGATCACTCCGGCAAAGTCGCTGACGTAGCTGGTAGGCCTGGGAAGCTTATCCGGCGATTCTGCAAATGCTTGGTTTGCAAACACAAACAACAGCAGAAAACTCAGAAGTTGTCGCGCGCCGGTCACAGGAAGATTCTACGCCAGAAACCCAGCCAAAACGCCGGATCGAACAGGATGCCCGAGTGGCAACCTGAGGCCTTCCCAGGCGCGCAGACCTTGATTCTGTTTCCCCGTCCCATACGCTCAACTCCCTTGCTTCCACCCTGTATCCTTTTTCATGGAGAGCCTGATGAAATCCATGAACGATGCACACTCTGCCGCTATTGCGCCGCCTGTCGCCGAGCGCGAGCCAACCTCGACCCCCATCCACGGAACGGAGCTGCGCGATGACTACGCCTGGATGCGTCGCAAAGAGGAGCCTCGCGTGCAAGCTTACCTGGAGGCTGAAAACGCCTATACCGCGGCCGTGATGCGGGGCACGGAGGAGTTGCAGAAAAAGCTCTACGACGAGATTCTCTCCCACATCAAAGAAGATGACGCCTCGCTTCCCTACCGTGATGGCGCCTGGGAGTATCTGACCCGGACCGAGAAGGGCAAGCAGTACCCACGCTTCTGCCGGCGGCCCGTCGGCAAACCGGAACAAGAGACGGTCATCCTGGATGTGAACCTGCTCGCGGAAGGACGGCCATTCATGGACATCGGCACGATGAGCGTCACTCCGGATGGCAGGCTGCTGGCCTATACCACGGACGATACGGGATTCCGCCAATATCGTCT
This sequence comes from Acidobacteriota bacterium, assembly GCA_021819255.1. Lineage (GTDB taxonomy): Bacteria > Acidobacteriota > Terriglobia > Terriglobales > Acidobacteriaceae > Granulicella. The sequence goes on along the minus strand of JAKART010000175.1, from coordinate 3,381 downwards.
GGCGATCAAGGATCTCCAGACCGGAGCCTTGCTGGAGGAGACGGCAGAGCGAGTTGGAACCATCGCCTGGGCAGCGGATTCAGCCACACTCTTTTACACCACAGAGGACGAGCAGACCAAACGTCAGGATCGCGTCTTCCGCCACGCCCTGGGCAGATCTCCGTCCCAAGTCTTCCACGAGGAAGACGAACGCTTTAATGTAGCCGTGGGTCGAACTCGGGACCGCGAGTACCTTGTGCTGGAGTCCGGCAGCCACACCACCAGCGAGGCCTGGCTGCTCCCCGCAACCGAGCCGAGCGCGGCATTTCGCATGGTTGCAGTCCGTGTCGACGATGAGGAGTATGACGTCGATCACCGCGAAGGCTACCTTTACATTCGCACCAACCACGGCGCGGAGCAGTTTCGGCTGATGCGGACGCCGGTGACGGCTACCGGACGTGAGCACTGGATGGAGATCTTGCCGGAGCGCAAGGACGCTCCACTCGATGACGTCGACCTCTTCCGTGATTTTTTGGTGGCCAGCTACCGGGAGCGCGGTCTACCTTTGTTGCGCGTCTATTCGCTCCATGGAGATGGGCTTGCTGGGCAGTACAACGACATCCGCTTTCCTGACCCCGCGTACGAGGCCGACGGCGACGTAAACAAAGATTTTGCGGCCACAACTTACCGCTACGCGTACCAGTCGCAGGTGCGGCCGCCCTCGATCTTTGAATATGACGTGGCCACCCGCGAGTCCACGCTCCTCAAGGAGCATGAGGTTCCCGGCGGCTTTGACGCGGCGCTGTACGCTTCAGAGCGGCTCTGGCTTCATGCCCAAGACGGCGTCGAGGTTCCGGTCTCTCTGGTCTACCGGCGAGACCTCTTCCGCAAAGATGGCGCTGCGCCGCTCTATGTTTATGGCTATGGCTCCTATGGACATGCGCTTCCCTTGGGATTCAGCCCCGCCCGGCTGGCCCTTTTGGACCGTGGACTGGTGATGGCCTATGCGCATATTCGCGGCGGTGGAGAGTTGGGGGATCCATGGCACGACGCCGGCAAGATGATGCAGAAGCGTAATACCTTTACCGACTTCATCGCCGCCGTGGAGTTTCTGCTCCGCGAGGGATACGGCGATCCTCGGCGCGTTGCGATCGAAGGAGGAAGCGCGGGAGGTTTGTTGATGGGCGCCGTCGTGAACATGCGGCCGGATCTCTTCCGCGTTGTGCTCAGCCATGTGCCATTTTTCGATGTCATGAACACCATGCTGGACGCCACCCTGCCGCTCACCGTGGCGGAGTACGAAGAATGGGGAAACCCCAACGAGAAGGCGGCCTTCGAATACATGCTCAGTTACTCGCCCTATGACAATCTGCGCGCCGGCTCCTACCCCGCGATGCTCGTGAAGACCAGTTGGAACGACTCACAGGTCATGTACTGGGAGCCGGCCAAGTATGTAGCCAAACTCCGCACCCTCAAGACGAACGACACGCCTCTGCTCTTGCAAGTCAATCTGGATGCCGGACACGGAGGCTCCAGCGGACGCTATGACTACCTGAAGGAGATCGCCTTTGACGACGCATTTCTGCTGCGGGAACTGGGCGTGGAGAGCGATGACCGCTCCAAGTAGACGCCCCTCCGTCTGAGCATTCCGGTTACCCAGGGTCGCTTGCAAGAGGTCTTCATCCGTTCATTGCGGTCAGCGAAGGATCAAACGATCGCTACGAGAATCTACGGCCCGGATGGAGCCATCCCGGACCTCACGCGGGAATCGTATCGCCCTCACCAGGAGCCAGGAAAAGATTTGCTTCCAGGTTGTGCTGGCGGTCATACAGGTCGCGGTATCGGCCGTTGAGCTGATAGAGCGTCTCATGATCCCCGCGCTCCACAATACGTCCCTCCTCGACGACCAGAATCTGGTCGGCGCGCCGGATGGTGGAGAGCCGATGAGCGATCACAAAGGTCGTCCGGCCCTGCATCAGGTAGCTAAGGCCATGCTGGATCAGGGCCTCGGACTCCGAATCCAGAGAACTGGTAGCTTCGTCCAGAATCAGAATCCGCGGGTCGGCCAGGATGGCGCGCGCAATCGAGAGCCGCTGGCGCTGCCCTCCGGAGAGCTTCACGCCACGCTCGCCAACCACCGTGTCGTAACCCTCGGCAAAACGTTCGGCGAACTCGTCCACTCGCGCGATCCTGCACGCCTGGAGAAACCTCTCTTCATCGGCCTCGGGGCGGGAGAACTTCACGTTCTCGCGGATGGTGCCATCAAAAAGAAATGTCTCCTGGAGCACCACGCCCAGTTGCTTGCGATAGCTGGAGAGCCTCACCGCAGCCAGATCATGGCCATCGACAAGCACAGCCCCGGATTCGGCAGTGTGAAAGCCGCAGATGAGGGAGATCATCGTGGACTTGCCGGAGCCGCTGGAACCCACCAGGGCGGTCACCGTTCCATGCGGAGCCACGAAGTTGATATTGTGAAGGACCGGCTTACCAGCCGTGTAGGAGAAGCTGACATCGTCAAAGTGAACATCGCCCGTCAGCGTTCCGAGTTCCAGCCGGCGGGACGGATGGATGTCCTCCTCCATCTCAGCCATGATCTCGCGCGTGCGGTCCAGGCCGGCCATCGCCTCCGTCAGTTGCGTGCCGATGGCCACCAGTTGCACCACCGGCGCGGTCATGAAGGCGAGCATCATCACATAGGAAAAGTAACCGCCTGCGGTGAGCTTGCCTGCCGCATTAAGATGCGCTCCCATATACATCACCAGCGCTCCCACGATGCCCAGAATCACTGTGGAGGAGAGCGTCATCAAAGACTGCGCCGTCAGCGAGCTGATCACATTCTGAAGCAGCCGGGCGACCCCGCCGGCAAAGACCTTTGACTCGCTCTCTTCCGCGTGATAACCCTTCACCACGCGCACCCCTCCCAGAGACTCCGTAAGACGGCCCGTCACCTCGGCGTTGATCTTGGCCCTCTCCCGAAAGATCGGGCGAATGGTCTTGAAGGCCCTTTGCAGCACCAGCGCAAAGGCCGTCATCACCACGGCCGCCAGCAGCGTCATGCTCACTGAGACGTACATCAGGTAAGCAAACGCGAAGATGGCGGTCAGAACGCCGCCGACGAAGTCCACAATCCCCGTACCGATCAGGTTCCGAACGCCCTCGACATCGTTCATGATCCGCGCGACCAATGTGCCGGTACGATTCTCGTCGTAAAAGGAGACCGAGAGTCTGCCCACATGCCGCTGAACCCGGACACGGAGCTCAGCAATCAAACGCTGACCTTCTTTGGAGAGTAGTTGCGTCAGGGTGTAGGAGGTGACGCCCTGCACCAGCGTGGCGCAAAGAACCGCGCCGACGATCCATGGAAGCAGGAAGTAGTGGCGCTTGTTGAACACCTGAGATCGG
>JAKART010000174.1 GCA_021819255.1 Acidobacteriota bacterium | reverse complement strand
CGCCTTGCGCGATGGCCTGCTCCATGCGGCGACGATCCTCCGGCGAGGCCTGCTCAAGATATTCGTATAGCAGCCATGAGCCAGTGGTCCAGACATAGCGATTGTAGCCGGGCTGACGGCTCTCAGCAGCGATTTCAATCGCCTCGGGGAAAAATTGCTTGAAGTAACGGTTGACAATGTTGGCTTGGGTATTTTTAAAGCCCGCGTCGAAGTGACATTTGAACATGGCAAGAACACGCTTAACGCTGGGGTCCGGCACGGGCGCTTGCAACGAAAGGGCGGTAAGTGATTTCGTGAATAAACCACTGCTGAGGGTAAGGGCCGAAGACTTGACGAATTCACGACGCTGCATAGTCACCTAATAGGAAAGAATTTTTACCACTGCAGCGGATGCGGCATGCACCGTTAGCGTATATCGATTGTTCTTAGCCGGACTCAGTGCAGTCCATTGTCCACGCCACGGGGCATTGTTGGTGATAGACGCGCCACCGAGAGTGATGCCGCTGGTCGCTCCAACATTCTCTTTAGCAGCCGTGAGATACATCGCTGTAGCATGGGCCGGAGCAAAGTCTTTTGGGAGAATCGTCACGCTCGCATCTCTTGCGTTGGCGCCGTGTTCCTTGTTGATGATGGTAACGTAAACCGTGGCCGCATTCCCGACGGCATAAGCCGTGAGATTCAGTCCGTTCGTGTTTCCAATGGCAACAGGTTCCACCCAACCTTGACCACCCAGATCGAATGCCTTAAGAGCGTAGGCTTTCGGATAAACCTGATAGTTCCCGGACGGGTCAGGATGGAAAGTGTCGGTATACAACCACTCGGTATTCTGAAAATTGACGCCACTGGCCCCATGCTCGGCCCACCAATGCATGTAATCCAGCGCCCACAATGCCGAGGCAAAGGCGTTGCTTGCGTTCTTCACTCCGTGAACATAGTCATCGGATTCAGTCAACCGATATGGGAAACCTTCAGCCACCACCGCAAGGAATACCTCATGGTAAAGTGCGGGATATTTTTGGGTGACCCAATCCTCAGACAACATTTCGTCGATGGCCTGCTGTACGCTAAGTCCCCGCTTTAGGGAGTTTCCTCCAACATAAAAGTGTTGGGTAATCAGGGCCACGAGCCCTGAATCCTTTTCATCTCCGGCAAAACGCGGTGCCAGGATTCTCCCGGCCGCGTCCGGCCCTGCGAATGTTGCGCCGGGCGAGGCGCCGGTCACAGCTTTGGCAAAGTTCGTCCAGCCGGCGATGTAGTTTTCATAATTTCCGACTGCCGTTCCGCTGCCCCCTAACCTGAGATTGTCAGGTTCGTTGTCGAAGGCAAAACAGTCCAGATATGGCCGGTAATTATCCCAGACATATTTGGCAGTGGGAGTGCCATCAAGCGCGTGCAATGAGTAGATGACCCTTATGCCGGTGGCTTTGGCAAAAGCAAACAGGGCGTCTATGTCGGCATGATCGAGGTTTGGCGCGTTGCTTCCCTGTGCCCCCGTCGCTCCCAGCCGTAAGTGATGAATACCGCTGTTCTTGAACAAGGTAATGAGCTGCGTGTTTGTGTTGGAGAAAAGATTTCCGGGTACGCCATGGTGATCCGATGCTTGGGTTTCCGTAAAAATACTTACTCCGCCGAAATCGGCCGGAACACCATAATGGATGCGAGGCTGCGTGTCAATGGTCACAGTGATCGGCGATTGTGCCATGGCCGGCGCGACGGCAAGGGCAAGCAAACCGCCGATGCAGATCAGGCGAAACGGACGTGCTTTGCATTTATAAGTCAACGCGGATCTCCGGACAAAAGAAATGATCGGGCAAAACTTCTTTAACATTCGTCATGCCATTCCATTCTGCCGCAATGCGGCCATACCTGCGGTGGCGTAGCCTGCCAAAAGGATGCTACGGTTGTGAATCGCTCAGGACGACATCCGCCGCTGTCGTCGTTGCCCGGAACCCGTCGGGAGTATCCGTGTACTTTTTCGTAAGCCCCGTCGAATCACGTTCTGGCTCTCCCACGGCTTGCCCAACAATTGAACTCACAGGGAGTAGCTTCGAGATCCTCCTGTTTCCCTTGAAAATGGAGTGCCATCATCGTCCGGTCTGATTGGCCGGTGCAACCGGTATCGTAGGAATCACGATGCGGGCACGCATCAACCCGGAGGCATGCGCCTCGACAGTGATGGTTCCTGGGTGGTCCGCGGCCTTCACCAGAACCATGGCCAGACCATGAAAGGCCTGCCGTTGATCGGCAAGATTGGACTCATGACTGGCGGGGTTTCCGTTGGCCACTCCGGCCAGTGTCCCCGCGCCTGAAACCGAAAACTCGATCATATTATCGGCATTGGAAACGACACGTCCGTTCGCGTCCAATATCTCCACCGCAATTGGTGCGACGTCTTCTCCATTGGCGGCCAGATGAGGTATTTGGGCGACCAGCCGCAGCGTGGCGGGTGCACCGGCAGCCTGGACCGTGTATTGGGCAACAGCTTTTCCGTGTTTATATCCAATCGCAGTCAAACTGCCTGGAGCATATGGCACGTGCCAATCCAGATAGAGATTCCGCGGCATGTCCTGGATCCCCAGGCTTTTGCCGTTGAGCCGCAACTCCACCTGGTCGCAATTGGAAAACGCGCGAACCAGGATGCTCTTGCCGAGGTTGCTCTTCGGCAAATTCCAGTCCGGGAAGATATACACCAGAGGCTTCTGTTGCCACGCTGCCTTCCAGTAGTAGTAGACTGGCTTGGGAAATCCAGCAAGGTCCATCGCTCCGGTCTGACTGGTCACCGCCGGCCAACTGAAAGGATTCGGCTCGCCGCGATAATCGAACCCGGTCCAGACAAATTCACCGGCTATAAATGGATTCTCTGCCACTGGAGCCCATGAACGCCATGGACCTGCATCAAGAGATCCACAGCCGTATTCAGAGCACAATCCCAGCGCCCGCGAAGTCACCAGCGTCCCGCGCGAAGTTTTCGCATTCGAGTCTTCGCTGCCATAGATCATAAGATCGGGAAATTGGCCGTGTATCTCGGCAAACTCCTTATTGTGGTAGTTCATGCCGAGGATGTCTTCGACTGAAATATATCCTTCCTTGGTATATCCTCCGTTGATTCCGCCGGTTACGGGACGGGAAGAGTCTATTTTTTCGATTGCCTCTTTCATGGCGGCGAACACCTTGGCGCCATACGGCGTTGGCCCCTGGCCCTCTTCATTGGCCAGCGACCACATGATAATCGAGGGATGATTGCGCAACTGAACGACCATGGCTTTGACATCAGACAGATCAGAGTAGGGTGTGCCTGCAGCCGTCTTAGGGAAATAGGTATCTCCCATGTGTCGGTTTTCAGCCATCACGAGCATCCCCATCTGATCGGCGGCTTCGTAAAACTCCTCGGCGACTGGGGCATGCGCGGTTCGGTATGCGTTGGCGCCCATCATCTGGAGCTTTTGAATTCTCCATGTCCAGAGATTGTCCGGTGCTGCAATGCCGACCCCAGGAAAATCCTGGTGGACGCACATCCCGTGAATCTCCACGTGCTTCCCATTTAGAAAGAACCCTTGGTTCGCATCGAACCGGATGGTCCGTATACCAAACTCGGTCAGTTTTTTGTCGACCAGTGTTTCACCAACGCGAATGGTGGTTGCAAGCTTGTAAAGATTGCGGTGTTCCAGCGACCAGAGAAGCGCGTCCGGCAGAGCTATATGCTGGATGAAGGTTGTTTCCTGGCCGGAAGCAAGTTCTTCGACACTCGAAACGGTAGCCGCTATCCTCCCCCTCGGATCAATAACTTGCGATACCAGAGTGAAGTTGCGGCTGGTTGTGTGGTCGTTGTGTACCGTGGTGTGGATTGTCAGCCGGGCCGCTGCGAGGTCTCCCACAGGCGAGTCATAGCGAATTATGCCAGGCACCTGAGCATCAACAAAAGTTCCCCAGGGCGCAACCTGCAATCGATCGGTGATGATCAGCCGAACATGCCGGTAGATCCCTCCGCCTTCATACCACCAACCTTCAAACCATCGCGGATCTACAAATACGGCGATTCTGTTCTCTTTTCCATATTTAACGGCAGAAGTAATATTGAGGCGAAACGCCGTGTAGCCGCTCGCATGTTGATCGATAAATTTCCCATTAACGAAAACTATGGCATCGCGGTACACCCCGCCAAAATCGAGCCACACACTTTTCCCTTTGGCAGTCGCGGAAATGAAGACAATCCGTTGGTACCACGCCGGGTAGACGGGCAGATACCCATGTCCCGCATATGCGCCTTTTCCTGGCCGGTTGAGAGCGCCCGGATGTCCCTGCGGCCGTGCACCGTTCGGAACTTCGCATTCCCGGCCCCCCAGCGGACAAACAGCTCCATCTGCCAGCATTGACTTATTTGGGACAGGCGAAAGCTTACCTCTTACCACATAATCATCGGGAAGTTGAATCGGCTGCCACTTTTTCCCCTGACCAGGAAGCTTCAACTCTTGGATCTGTGCCGCCGTAACTTGCGGCTCTGACGGCCACAATTGAAAGTCTGGCAGCGTATATAACAACCAACCTTTATCGAGCAAGGCAACGGTGCGTGGGGACCCTCGCCGAACGGTTTCCCGTTGCGTAGTAGCCGCCTGAATGAAAGCCGACGAAGCACACATCCATCCAAATACGGCCACCGCCACGCTTCGCATTACGACTTTAATCATCAGTCCTCACCTAATCCCTTCTGCTTCATCCGTCAGTTCCTAGAGACTGTTTCATAAACAGGTTCGGCCTCAAGGTAGATGCTTTCGCGCGAGCCAGGTTGTTTGATGAGCTTGTTGGATGAGCAAGAAGCGGTTCGAGTTGTTGACCGAGGCGCAGTGGGAGCTGATTGAGTCACTGCTGCCTGAGCCGAAGCGACGCAAGGACAGGCAAGGACGGCCATGGGTGTCGAACCGGGAGTATCTGGAGGGCATTTTATGGGTGCTGCGGACCGGGCCGGCGTGGCGCTTTCTGCCCGACAAGTACCCGTCGCCTGCGACCTGCTGGCGTCGGCTGAAGCAGTGGGAAAAGCAGCATGTGTGGCTCGGGGCGTGGCGGGCGCTGCTTGGAGCACTGGACGGCGAGGGCCTTTTGCAATGGGAAGAGACGTTCCTGGACGGCAGTTTCGCTCCGGCGAAAAAGGGGGCTCTGCCGTCGGAAAGGCCAAACGCGGCAAAGCAACGAAGTGGATGGTACTGGTCGACGGCGGTGGTCTTCCACTGGGAGTTCGGCTGGAAAGTGCCTCTCCAGGAGAAGTTACGCTTGCAGAGGCCACGCTCGCCGAGGTCAAAGTCCCTCGCCCGAGAGGCCGTCCGAGGCAGAAGCCGAAGCGCGTGATCGCCGACCGTGCCTACGACTCCGACCCGCTCCGCGAGCGGTTGCGCAAACGAGGCATCGACCTTATCGTCCCGTACCGCAAGAACAGCAAGAAAAGAAAGCACGAAGACGGCAGAAGACTCAGACGCTACAGGCGCCGATGGATCATCGAACGTACCAACGCTTGGCTCGGGCAGTTCCGCAGACTGCTTGTACGCCATGAGCATCTCCTCTCTACCTACCGCGCTCTTTTCTATCTCGCCTGCCTCTGGATCACTCTGCGTAGGAGTTTCTGAAACACGGTCTAGGGCAATAAGTTCCGAAAAATGTAGTCTCTCCTATTTCTGATCGGAATAGAATCCTACTCCTTTGCCGCCAAGATCGCTCCATCCAGACCAGTGTCTAACGTTAGACAATTGCCAATCTGTCCAGACCTCGCGATTGGAGCCAACACTAAAGAGCTCGATGCGGCCGTCAG
>JAKART010000173.1 GCA_021819255.1 Acidobacteriota bacterium | reverse complement strand
CTCAAGTAGATCTCCTACATCCACGCCGAAGGCTATCCCGCCGGAGAGATGAAGCACGGCCCCAACGCGCTCATCGATGAGACGCTGCCGGTGGTCTGCATCGCCACCCAGGATCCGGGCGATCCCAGTTCGGTTCTAAAGTATGAGAAGACCCTCTCCAACATCCAGGAGGTCACCGCGCGCGGAGGAAGAGTCATCGCCATCGCCATCCAGGGCGACACCCACATCGCTCAACTCGTCGAGCGCGTCATCCACATTCCGCAGTCCCACGAACTGCTGCTGCCGATTCTGGAGGTCGTGCCTTTGCAACTCCTGGCGTATCACATGGCCGTGCGAAGAGGCTGCGACGTTGACCAGCCGCGCAACCTGGCCAAGAGTGTGACGGTGGAATAGCTGGAAACAGCGCTCAGGAGGAGGCGAATGGTCCGTGGAACCCATCGCAGGCGCGTGCGTGGCGCACTGGCGTGACCCGGCTCTTCCGATCGCCGCTTGACGCGTGACGGCTGCAAGCCCGGAGTCATGGGGTGTGTTTCAATGGGTGTGGCTTGAGAGGTGTCAACACCGTGTCGGACAATTTGAATTCATCCGAAATGAGTCGCCTCACCCGGCGCAAGATGCTGCAGGGATCGGCCGGGCTGGGGATAGGAATGATGCTGGACCGATCCGGCCTGGCCATGAGCGGTGGAGAAGACGGTCCGATCTCGCTCGATCTGGGCGGCAACATGTGGACGCTGCATCAGGCAGACGAGCAAGAGCCGACGCGAGCATCGATTCCCGGCAGCACCTATACGAATCTTCTTGCCGCCGGCAAGATTCCCGATCCGTTCTACGGAGAGAACAATGGAAAAGTGCAATGGGTCGCGGAGAAGACCTGGCTCTTCGAGCGCAGCTTTGAAGCCCCGCCCGAACTGCACGCCAGGCAGCATGTGGAACTGGTCTGTCACGGACTCGACACGCTTGCCACCATCGAACTGAATGGCCACCGCCTGGGCAGCAGCGATAACATGTTTCGTACCTGGACATTTGAGATCAAGCCTCACCTGCGCAAAGGAACAAACCACCTGCGCATTCGTTTTGATCCGCTGACGCCCTACGTCCAGAAGCAGCGAACCGCTTATCAGCAGAAGTACGGAGTCGATCTTCCGCACCAACGCTCGTGGGTGCGCAAGGGGCCGTACATGTGGGGCTGGGACTGGTGCCGTCCGTTGCTCACCCAGGGCATTTGGAAGAAGATGGAGCTTCTCGGCTACCAGGCGCGCATCGCCGATGTGGGCGTCTTCCAGGACCACGCTGCGGATGGGCCGGTGCAGTTGGAGATCCATACAGCGCTGGCCGGAAGGGCTCCTGGACTCAGCCTGGAAGCTCAAATTGCGCTGGCCGGCGACACGGTGGCGACCGCGCACGCTGAAGCCACGGAAGCAGAGACCGTCCTGCATGCGGTGATTCCCCAACCGCAGCTCTGGTGGCCCAACGGCATGGGAAGCCAGCCTCTCTACACCGTGACCGTGCAGTTGAAGGATGCGCAAGGTCGCCGCCTGGATACGGCCACTCGGCGGATTGGACTGCGCAAGATCGAGGTCGTGCCGCCCAGCGCCAATCTGTCCCTGCATCTGCGCGTGAACGGCACACCCGTCTTCGCCAAGGGCGCGGACTGGATTCCGGCCGATAACCTGCCCACGCGCGTCACTCCGGAGATTTTGCGCTGGTATCTGTCCAAGGCTGCGGAGTGCAACTTCAACTTCATCCGGCTTTGGGGCGGCGGCTACTACGAAGAAGATGAACTGTTCGATCTGTGCGACGAATTGGGGCTGATGCTGCAGTTCGAGTTCAAGTTCGCAATGCCAGCTATCCGGTCCAGGACGAAGCCTGGATGAACAATCTTCGCGAGGAAATTGAGCAGCAGACTCGCAGATGCCGCAACCACCCTTCCATTGTCATCTGGAGCGGGAACAACGAAATTAAATTCTTCAAGGGATACAACCAGCTCTTCAAGGATTTCATTGGCGGCATCGTAGCTCGCCTTGCTCCCGGCGCATTTTATGAGGTTGGCAGCGGCGCTCACGGCAGCGGAGACATTCACTCCTGGGGCGTCTGGCACGGAAACAACTCCGTGGAGAGCTACCTTTCGGTGGAAGGATTTGTGACTGAGTTCGGCATGCAGTCAACCCCGGTTCCAAGCACGGTACGCGCCTTCGCCGATACGGCGGATCGCCAAAGCATCTCTTCACCCGTGATGCGCTATCACGAGCTGGACGGCAGCGGGCGAGGGATTGAGATCATCATGGACTACACGGAGTCAAACTTCGGCAGCGCGCCAAAGGACTTTGACGACACGCTGTGGCTCAATGATATCAATCAGGCGTGGATGATCCGTTACGCGGTGGAACATTGGAGGCGCGACATGCCGCGGTCCATGGCCGCTGTGATCTGGCAGTATAACGACTGCTGGCCATGCTCGAGCTGGAGCATGGTTGATTACATGCGGCGCGCCAAGGCGCTGCTGTACCAATCCAAGCGCTTCTTTGCTCCCATCCTGATCAGCGGCCTGCCGGACCCGAAGACCGGCCTGGCGGATATCTATGTCACCAGCGATGATCAGCAGGATGCCCGCGGCGAACTGCATTGGAGCGTCACCACGGTTGCCGGCGAGGTGCTGCGGCAGGGAACCCAGCAGATCAACATACGGGCACGGACAAGCAGGCAGGTGGAAAGTCTCGATCTCACTGACCTTGTCCGTACCCATGGCGCGTCGAACTTACTGATCTGGCCTGAAGTGACCATCGCCGGACGCACGGTGGCGCAAAACACCCTGTTCTTCGGAAGGCCAAAGGATCTGAGGCTTCAGCAGCCTCATCTTACGGTGACCACCTCCGGCGGGGAGAAGCGGTATCGTGTGGTGATCGAAACTGACGTTCCCACCCTCTGGGCCTGGGCCGACATCCGCGATGCGCGCGCTTCCTGCTCAGACAACTTTTTCGATCTGTGCAGCGATCGAGCTGCCGCCCTGGACGTTGTCCTTGACGAACCTCTGGAACCGTTTGAATTTCGCAGAAGATTGCAGGTTCGCAGTGTCTACGATGTTGCCCCGACGATGCGAAGTTGAACCCGCTGCGGCAAGGTAGCTGACGAGGCACAACTCATCGCGAAGGTTTGGCGTGCTTGTGCGGGCCGGAGTCTCAAACCTCTAACCTTCTCGTCCGCTGGGATTCTTCCACGTCTTGGGTTTACCCTTCCGGCTTGGATACCCCGTCCGATACCCCCATCAAAGGATGAAAGACAGGCTGTGAGCCACTCGCCTCTCCTGCCTGGGTGACTCGGACTCGAACCTCTCTCGGTGATCGAATCTGTGAATTTGCGGTGGAGACATTCCTGGAACCACCCGGCAAACAGGAAACCTATCAGCGCAACCCAAGAATTGGGTTGGCCGAGGAGCCGCGACACAACGGGGTAAGCTGCGCACCCGCCCGGAGATGCACAGGGATCGAGCGCGGCTCCATTCTGCCAACGCTTTGCTGAAAAGTGCTGCGTGCGATCCTGGGGAAGAAGGCACGACGCGGCCTCGTGTCCCGTACACTAAGCCTGTAGCGCCTCGGTCTGCGCCGGGAAAGGTGTTCCCATGCCCGTCTACTTCATCCCCTCCATCGTCCTTGGCCTGCTGTTGCTCATCACCATCGCCAAAACCTACTACCAGGTGCGCACCTTCACCGCCGGGGTGGTGGAGCGGTTTGGAAAGTTTGACCGCATCGTCCGGCCCGGCCCTCACCTGCTGATTCCGTTTGTCGAACGCATCTACTTCGTCGATTTGCAGGTGAAACAGGCCCAATTCTCGGTGGAGACCAAAACCCGCGACAACGTCTTTGTGCAGATCCCGGTGAGCGTGCAGTACCAGGTGCTGGATGACCGCATCTACGACGCGTTCTACCGCCTCTCCCAACCGAAGAAACAGATCGAGTCCTTTGTCTTCAACTCCATCCTGGGCCACGTCCCCAAACTCACCCTGGATGAAACCTTCGAGCAGCAGTCGGGCATCTCCGTGGCGGTGAAGAATGAGCTGGACCAGACCATGTCCGGCTTCGGCTTCAACATCCTCACCGCGCTGGTGACGGACATCGTTCCAGACGCCAAGGTCAAGGCGGCGATGAATGATATCAACGCCGCGCAGCGGACCCAGGTGGCCGCCCAGGCGCGCGGCGAGGCGGAAAAGATTCTGAAGGTCAAACAGGCCGAAGCCGAGGCCGAGTCCAAGGCTCTGCAAGGCAACGGCATCGCACGAGAGCGCCAGGCCATCATCGACGGCCTCTCCGCCTCCATCGAACACTTCCAGAAGGGCGTTCCCAGCACCTCGGCGGGTGAGGTCCTGGCCCTGGTCCTTCTCACCCAATACTTTGACACCTTGCGCGACATCGGCACCCGCGGCGGAACCAATACCTTGTTCCTGCCCAACTCTCCCGGTTCCGCAGCCGACTTCCAGACCCAGATTCTGGCCGGCCTGCGTGGCGCACCCGTACCGATGGAGAGCCTGAACCCTGCGCGCCCCGAAGAACCCCAGCGCCCTTTCGACCCCCCCGCCCCACCGGTGGGCACCCCGGGAACACCCGAAGCCTTTACCAGCCAGTGAGGAGGCCGGTTCGCTCTTCCACTGCCTGCTCCTTTTGGACTCCAAGCTCGCCACGCAACATCAGCGCAAGGTCATCGCGCTGGCCGCAGCCACGCTTCTCTGCGTAGCTTGAACCCGCCTGTTCTTGCTCCGCCCTGCAGCGCCTCTGCCTTTCTCCGGCTGCATCTTCCAGCTACCGCTTTTCCGGGCCGCTTTTCCGGGCCGCTTTTCCGGGCCGCTGGTCCGGGCCGATGGTCCGTGCCGATGGGGCTCCGGAAAAGGACTTGCAACGGCGAATTGATTGGCGAGGATGCCCGCAACGGTCTTGGCTCTGCAACCGCCCTGTCCGGGAAAAGCCATCTCCACCCTGTTGAACTTTTTCCTCGCCGTGAGTGCCGACGCAGCCCGCCGGCGCTCCAATCCAGAGCGCCGCCCTGCCGGCTGCGACCTGGGAGACGATGATCAAGACCGGCGGTCCTGATGGGTTGGGACGCCGCGGCTCATCGCCTGCCCTTCGCCAATGGAGACGAGGTTAAAGGTCTTGGAACCGCCAGCCGATAAGAAGAGGAGAAGGTATGGCCACTCTTATCCAACGCGCACCCGAAGCAAAACGCCGGCAGAAGGCTCACCACAAGCTGAGTGATGAACCACTCCCTGTCCGCCATGGACTGAAGGCAACGTCGCTCTCAGGGAGCCTTCGCGGTGCGTTGCGGAGCATCGTCCACGCTATGCTGGCCCCCTTCCTGTTTACGGCTGGGCTCCTGGGCTTTGTCTGGGTGATGGCGGACCTGACCTGGTACCGCATGCGCAGCCTCGGCAAGAGCCGCTCCCGGCCAAGGGGCCTCTGGGATATCTGAACCCTGCGCGCGTTGCCCGCCAGGCGAACCACCTCTCCAGCCCACAAGCGGAGCCCTCAGCCGCGTGATGGCTCACGCCGAGCCTGCTTCACGCGGGTTTTCAGGTGCCCCGACCACGCCCACCCTGGACCACCATGGGTAGCGATCGGCATGAAACCGGACTTTTCCGAAGAAATCTTCCGCAAAGACGCGCCCTTGATTCTCCGGCCGGATCTCCGCGCCGCTCCGCTGCTCTCGGGCGCCTGTATCCCAGGGGTCTGCCCAAGTTAGACCATTTTCCCTGATGATGGGTGTACGGAAGCGGGCGTTCAGCGGCGTTTTCATTGAGGAAAACGCCCACAGGAGTCGTTCCCCTTGCTTACACCTTCAGGGAAAATGGTCTAGGGAACCT
>JAKART010000172.1 GCA_021819255.1 Acidobacteriota bacterium | reverse complement strand
TCCGATCTCACTCCCACCATGTGTGGCGCCAGGTTGCGAATCCTCCAATAGTGGTTGTAAACAGTATTCGAAACCTGATCGTGAAAGTAGGAGCTTGTTCCGCCCGCCGGCGTATCCAGCGCTCCCACGGTTCCCATCTTGAGATAGTAGGTATACAAGTCGGGCGTGGGAAAGTGAAAATCATTCTTCGGCTCCTGGCTGAGCGGGTTCTTCTGCGGAACAAAGAACGGGGCGTAGAATCCGTGATTGGCCTGAAGCATGAAGGCTCCGCCGTGATACGCGTCGTCTCCCATCCATAGATTCATGATCGGAGCCTGCGGACTGGCGGCCTTGATGGCAGGGTTTCCATTGACAATGCTCGCCGCCGTATAGAACCCCGGATAGCTGATTCCCAGGATCCCCACCTTGCCGTTGTTGTCCGGCACATGCTGCAGCAGCCAGTTCACTGTGTCGTTCATATCCGTGGACTCATCCACGCTCATCCCATCATGAGATGGCGACATCTCCAGCCACGTTCCCTCACTCTCCCACCGGCCGCGCACATCCTGACATACCAGGATGTACCCGCTCTCCAGCATCTCCCAATCCTGGGTCACCCTGGGCGCAACCACATCGTCGTTATAGTTTCCGCAGCTATACGGCGTGCGCGACATGAGAAAGGGATACGGACCCCGGTCGGTAAACGCGCCGGGAATCGGCGTGTACACCTGCGTATAAAGCTTGACCCCATCGCGCATCGGTATCCGGTACTCATGCTTCGCATAGTGTGTCTTGAGATAAGCCTCCGCCTGCGCAATCCACTGCTTCCTACCCGCCGGATCGCTGGGCGGAGTGACGGAGGGCGGGTTGGCCGGAGCCGTCGCATTCGGCGCCGGCTGCGTCTTGGCTTGCGCTCCTGCCGGCAGAACCGTGAAGGAGCCCAAAAGCAACAGGAAAAATGGCAGTACCCCTCGCCAGCAACTCACACGCATTCGTCCAGTCTCTTGCGCCATCCAATCCTCCCTCTTCCGGCAAAAAGCTTCCTTCTCCATCCTGCCCTGCTGCGCGGCGACGTTCTATGCAACCAGCCCCGGCTCCATCTCCCCGGTCCTGCCTGCCAGGCGCAGCACCAACATCTCCAGCACCAGCCGTTTGTCTGCCGGGCTGGACCGCAGCTCGAAATCTGCCTGAGCAATCCGTCGCAATCCATTCTTCAATTCTGTGCGGTCCTTGTAACGGCGCGCCTGCGCAATCAATGCATCGGCAGCAAAGGGAGCTACCCGGAAGCCGGGCCACAGCACCTGCCACATCGTCCGCTGGTCTTTCACCTTCTTTTCATTCAGCACCAGCATCTGGCGAAAGATTCTGGCCAGCGAGAAGACATGTCCAATGGCGGCATCTTCACCGCCTTCCGAGGCGTTCAACAGCCCTCCCAACAGCGCCAGGGCACGCGGCGCATCCTTCAGACTGATCGCATCGGTCAGTTCATACAAGCTCCTCTGCTTGGCCGCCGACACCATCCTCTCCACATCCCGAAGCTCAACCACTGCCTCCTGTTCCACCTCGTTCCGCCGAGATTCCCCGGACGGATGGTCGGCCACGGCGGGATGACCAGCATAGAGCAGCAGTTTTTCCATCTCGCTGGCCACCATCATCATCTCCGCGCCTCCACTTGCGCTCAGCGCATCCACCAACTCTCTGGCCGCATCCTCGCGGAAGCTCACTCCTCGCTCCCTGGCCTCGCGCACCACCCAACGCTCGGCATCCTCTTCGCTCACCCGCTGCAGCTCCACCACGCGGCACGCATCGCCCAGCGCCTCGCGAATCTTTTCCGCTTTGTCCTTATCCGCCATTTCCATCCGGCGCAGATCCTGCGGCAGCGCGATATGATCCGCGACAAAAAGCACAATCGCCTGCGGGTTCGGCCTGCGGAAGTAGGCGTCGATGGCCGCAAACTCTTCCTTCTTCTGCCCCCGTCCAAAGAGCGTCTTCACGTTGCGCAGAATCAGCACCTGGAATGGAGCCATCAAGGATGGCGTTTGCGCCAGATCGAGCGCCTCAAACACCGTCGTCTGCCCCAGATCCAAATCATGCAGACAGAACTCTCTCATCTCCTTTGGCGCGAGCGCCTGAACAGCCCCCTTGAGGCACATATCGAGCAGGAACATGTCATCGCCCAGCAACACATAGCCGGCTTGCCTGGCACGATGGTTCTGATCCTGGGTAGAAGCCGGCTCCTGACTCACCTCGGCCAGGAAGCGCTCCACGGCTGCAAAACTCCTCAGCTCCGATCGAGGGAATCCGGGGCCGTCAAGATCCGCTTTCTGACCCTCCCGGAAGGCTGCCTGCTCGCTCACTGAAAACCCTCCAGCATCTCGCTTACCAACGCCTGCGCAAAGTCTCTCGCCATCCTGCGGACGGCAAAGCCATCTTCCTGCACAAACTGGCTCAGAGCCTCCGTCGATTGATACTGTTGGCGCCATGCAAAGGCGTCGTTCGTGTAAAGCACCTTTCCATCGCGCGCCACCAGTTGCACGCTGGCTGTCACCATCACCAGGTAGCTGGAAGACTGTCCGCTCGACGAGTCGTAGGTCAGCGGCGCCACCGACTCGTTGGTAATGGTTCCCCGCAACACCGCATCCGCATTCTTGGTGGCCTCACTGGCCTTCATCCCATAGAGCACGCGGTAGCTGGTGCGCGTATTCAGCTCCCGCACCACTGCCTGAGTAAACACCGCTTCCGTGTTGTAAGCCTGCACCTTGGAGACAAACATCGGCACGGCCAGGGTCTGCACATTGGGCGGCAGATGCGTTGCCGCTCCCATCTCATGGTACCCGCACCCCGTCATCGCCAATGCGATTCCCAGCGTGAGTGCCTTCGCGGCAGCGCACCTCCACCGCTTCATCGGCACGCCTCACCCGTCCGTTCTCCAATGTAATAAAGGGTATGCGGCACCACCAGCGAGTCAGGATCCTGGGTCCAGGGCATCGTCTTCCACCCGGTGGTCACCGGCGTCACCCGTGTCAGACTCCCGGGCTTGCCAATCTTGATGGGCATGGCGAACGCCGGTTCATCGGCGCACCAGCGGTACGCAACCGTTCCCTTCGCGGCATCGAACTTCAACCGCAGCACCGGAATCGCCGCATGGCGCAGATACTCGTTGAAAAACGGAGTCAGATCCATCCCTGTTCGCTGGTTCCACCAGGCCACCACATCCTCGGTCATGATGCTCCGGTACTTGAAGTGCTGATAGAAGTCGCGCAGATCGGCAAACCACTTCGGATCATCGTCAATCACGCTGCGCAGCGTGTTGATCATCAATGCTCCCTTGAAGTACTGATCCTCGGTCGGCTCAGCATTGATCCCGTGTGGCGGAATCACAGGCTGCCGGTTTCTCACCTTGGGCACAAGCCCGTTCAGATACCGGATCGCGTCCGCCTTTCCCCAGCGATACTCCACATAAAGCGACTCCATGTAGGTGGTCCAGCCTTCATGGATCCACATATCCGACCGGTCGGCCGCGTTGATCGCATTGCCAAACCACTCATGTCCGCTCTCGTGGATGATGATGAAGTCGAAGCGCGGCGAAATCCCTACCCCTGTCCAGTCGCGCCCGTAGTATCCGTTCTCGAAGTGGTTTCCATAGGCCACCGCGCTCTGATGCTCCATGCCGGCATACGGCACCTCGATGAGTTTGTATCCATCCTTGGCAAACGGATACTCGCCGAAGTAATGCTCGTAAGCATCCAGCATCACCGGAACCTGCTGAAACTGCACCTTGGCCTTGGCCAGATCCTCGGGCAGCGCATAATAATCCAGCGTCGTCTTCTGGCCCGTCTCTTTGTTCACCTGCAAACCCGACCAGTGCCGATACTCCCCAATGTTCAGCGCCACATCGTAGTTGTTGATCGGGTAGTGTACCCTCCACTCCCACTCCGTATATCCATCGCCCAGGTCCTTGCTGGCCACAAACCGCCCGTTGCTCACATCCATCAGCCCATTGGGCGCCGCAACGTCGATCTCCATCCCCTCCGGCCGATCCCTCCATTGATCCTTGTTGGGCCACCATACGCTGGCCCCCTGGCCCTCACAAGCGGTCGTGATCCAAGGTTTGCCCTCTTTGTCCTTGTCGAAGTTGACACCCCCAAACCGTCCCTGCGTCAAAGGATGCCCGTGATAGGCCACCGTAACCTCATACATCCCACCGGCCTTCAGTTGGCGCGGAAATTCAACATAAAAGGTCCTTAGATCGCTGGAGCCCGAACTCCCTGATCCGGAACCTGCGCGCACCCACCGCGCCGGCTTGCCTTCAAAGACCACGCTGTCGATCGTCAGCACTGGGGTGAGTTCCAATTGGATCTTCCGCCCATCCTTCAACATCTTGAACCGCACCACGTTGCTGCCGGCAAGGGTCTTGGTAGACGGATCCACCTTAAGCGTCAAATGATAGAACAGAATGTGGTTATTCTCACGATAAGGGCCATATTCGCCACGCAGCAGATCGTCCTTTGTCGGCGCCAATCCCGCATCGGCGGGCTGTGCCCCGTGCCCTACCGTTACCCCCGGCGTCGTAGTGGCGGCTTGGGCTGAAGGTAGGGCTCTCTGAGCCTGCGCTCCAGGGATTCCCAACGCCAACTCCAGCGCAAGACCGTATATCCACCAACCCCGCAATCTCTTCATGCGGTTAGCCTATCGCACCCGGCCCATCTTCCGCGAGATTGCCAACTCCCATTCCGCTCGGCGAGAAAGCCTCTTATGCTGCGCCAAGGCCGGGATACTTCCATCCACAGAGATCTCGAGATCGCCTCGGCCATCCCCAAACTACCCGCGGAAGGATCCTCGACCCTACAAGGCAAAGGCGGCCCAAAGGCCGCCCCTGCGAGAACCGGCTTCCACCTAGGCTGGATTGGGCTGCCCCTCTCCAAAGCCCGGCTTGCGGCCGCCCTCCGGCTTGAGCACCTGCTGCTTGTCCTCATCCTCGCCGGCAGCGGCCAACGCCGACTTTACCGGCGGCAATTGTTTGCCCTGGATCAACAGCTCGATCTCGGAGGCATCCAGCGTCTCCCGCTCCAGCAATGCCGCGGCCATGGCGTGCATGATCTCGCGATTCTCGTCCAGAATCTTGTAGGCGGAGTTGTACCCCTCATCCACCAGCCGCCGCACCGCCTTGTCGATCTGCTGCGCGGTGTCATCCGAGTAGTCCCTGGACTGTGCAATATCCCGGCCCAGAAAGACTTCCTGCTCCTTCTTGCCGTAGGTCAGCGGTCCCAGCTCACTCATGCCGTACTCGCAGACCATCTTGCGGGCCAGCTCGGTGGCACGCACAATGTCGTTGCCCGCACCGGTGGTCATACGGTTCATAAAGATCTCTTCCGCGCAGCGCCCACCCATCAGAATGGCAAGCTGCGTATTCAGATAATCCCGTGTCACCGTATGCTTGTCCTCCTCCGGCAGGTGCATCGTCACGCCCAACGCCATGCCGCGCGGAATGATGGTCACCTTATGCAAGGGGTCGGAGTGCTCGCGCTTGGCCGCCACCAGCACGTGCCCGGCCTCGTGGTAGGCTGTGTCGCGCTTGTCGTCCTCGCTCAGCAGCATGGACTTGCGCTCCGCGCCCATCAGCACTTTATCCTTGGCAACCTCAAAGTCGAACATATGCACGGCCTTGCGGTTGAACCGCGCCGCCGTCAGGGCAGCCTCATTCACCATGTTGGCCAGGTCCGCGCCGGTAAAGCCCGGTGTTCCGCGGGCCAGCACCGCCAGATTCACGTCGTCGGAGAGCGGCACCTTCTTGGAGTGAACCTTCAGGATCTCCTCCCGCCCGCGAATATCCGGACGGTCCACCACCACGCGCCGGTCAAAACGCCCCGGGCGGAGAGATC
>JAKART010000171.1 GCA_021819255.1 Acidobacteriota bacterium | reverse complement strand
GCGGATCGGATCGAGAGTTGAGAGGTACAGCCAAATCTAGAGTCAGGCGGCGCTAGGCGGGGCTGTCCCACCCGGCGATTTACGAGGATCTCTCGCTTTTATAGGGAGAATGACCCTGGGAGGAGTGTCCTCGAGCCATAGGCTGCACCTATCAGATCAGCACACCGGCTAATCTTTCGATCCCTGATCGGAACAGCTTTTGAGCCCCTCTACCTGCTCTTTGAACCATAACTCGTGCAAGGTGACGGGGTCAATCCTTTTTTTGGTGAAAGGCAGGGATGGACCTATTGAAATTTGGATTATGCGGGTTGGAGGGCCCGGCCGAATCGCCGCGGCCGGCCCCGAGCCGGCCCCGCCCCGATGAGGAGCATGCCCGGCTTCAGGACCAATAGCTGCGATCGAGCGTGCGGTATTGGATGGCTTCGGCGATATGTGGCACGGCGATGCAGGTGGATTTTTCCAGGTCGGCGATGGTGCGCGCTACCTTGAGAATGCGGTCGTGGGCCCGGGCGCTGAGTCCCTGCTGTTGCATGGCGCGTTCCAGCAGCCTCTCCGCATCCGTGGAGAGTTCGCAGAAAGTTCGGATCTGCTGAGTGGACATCTGGGCGTTGGCAAAGGCGTTGGGGGTCCGAGAGGCCGCTTTCAAACCCCGGGAAGGAGCTTTCGTTCCGTAGGCCAGGAAGCGGTCATGCTGGATCTCGCGGGCGGCCAGCACCCGGGCGCGAATCTCCGCCGATCCCTCCGTGGCGGAAGCGCCGCGCAGCTCTTTGTACTGCACCGCAGGAACCTCAATATGGATGTCGATGCGATCCAGCAGCGGCCCGCTGACCTTGCTGACGTAGCGCTGGATCATGGGCGGAGTACACATGCATTCCCTGGATTTGTCGTTAAAGTATCCGCAAGGGCAGGGGTTCATGGCTGCAGCCAGCATGAAGCGAGCCGGAAAGGAGAGGGACATGGCCGCCCGGGAGATGGTCACCTGCCCATCCTCCAGAGGTTGGCGCAGGACCTCCAGAACATTGCGCGGAAACTCCGGAAGTTCATCCAGAAACAGCAGACCATTGTGAGCCAGAGAGACCTCGCCTGGCCGGGGCATCACGCCGCCACCGATCAGTCCGGCGTCAGAGATGGTATGGTGCGGGGAACGGAAGGGGCGATGAGTCACCAGGCCCTCATCTCGATTGAGGATGCCGGCCACCGAGTGGATCTTGGTGGTTTCCAGGGCTTCTTCAAACCGCAACGGAGCCAGAATGGAGGGAAGCCGCTTCGCCAGCATCGTCTTGCCGGAGCCGGGCGGACCGATCATCAGGATGTTGTGGCCTCCGGCTGCGGCGACCTCCAAAGCCCGTTTGGCTACCTGCTGGCCTCGCACGTCGCGAAAGTCGGCAGGGTACTCCAGGGCCTCATTCAAAAGATTGGCGCTATCCACCGATAGGGGTTGCGCAAAAAGTTGGGGCTGGCTGCCGGAGACGCCGGCGGCGGAGTTCAACAGCTCCCGCACCTCCAGCAAGGAGCGAACCGGATAGACGTTGACGCCGGCCACAACAGCGGCTTCACGCGCATTCGCCGCCGGAATCACCAGGTTGCGGATACCTGCCGTTCGGGCTGCAATCGCGATCGGTAGCATCCCTTGAACCGCGCGCAGAGAACCGTCCAGACCCAATTCGCCCACCAGAACAAAATCGGCGATGTCCTTGACGGAGAGCGCACCGTAAGCTCCCAGAATGCCGATAGCGATGGGGAGATCAAACCCCGAACCCTCCTTCTTCAAATCGGCAGGCGCTAGATTGATAGTGATGCGGGTGGGGGGCAGCTCGAAGCCGGAGTTCTTGATGGCTGAACGAACCCGGTCCCGGGACTCGCGCACCGCCGCATCGGGAAGGCCCACGGTAGCAAAGATCTCCTCCTTGGCGATCGTGCCGGAGAAGTCAACCTCTACGTCGATCAGATGAGCGTCAATTCCGTAGACGGCCGCGCTACGAGCTGTGAAGAGCATGCCTGATGATTCCTTGAGGCGGGGTTGCGGTACCAGTGGGCTCGAAGCTCGCCAGGAAGCTCGCTAGGAAGCTCGCCGAAGTCGTGAAGACAGCCGCCCTCACCAAGCAGGATGCCGTCTTCAGGGCTACCCGAGTCGATCTACCCGCAGGAAGACTGACTGTAGTGTAGCACCATGGGACATGCGCCTTGCTGAACAAGGAGCCTGCTTGTGAACCAGAGCAGAGACCTTTTGGCTTCGGGGTCTGTTGCCTGAACAGTGGATAACCGAGTGTCCCGCCCGCTACAATTCCGCCATCCCGGCTTCGTCGCGGAGGTATCCTTTGCAGTTCCACCCGGCATCTCTCTTTCTCACCGTTGTGCTCCTTGGTTTCGCAATGCAGACCGCACAGGCACAGCGTCCTACGCCGCCCACCCGAGATCCGCACTCCCCCGGCTTTGTGAACGCCGTGCAGCTTCCAGATGGAGATCTTCCGCCGCCGTCTATGGATGGCAACTTCATCCTGGGCCCCACCCATACACCCGCGCCCCAGTTGGCCGCCTTTGCGTCAGAAGCACATCCCAAAGGCGTTGTCCCGCACTTCGCTCATGGCAGCGTGACCGTCTTCACGATGACCTCGGCAGAGAGCAGGATCTACCCGGGTATCGCTCGCATCCCGAACGTTCTGGGAAAGCCAGACCCGAACCATCCGGCAAAGTTGATCGTAACCGACAGCCGTCCCGCGCCCTGGACGCGCGAGGTTGCCGTGTACGTCCCTGCCGGTTACAAGCCAGGCACGGCGGCGCCGTTCATCGTCGGCGCGGATGGCCCGGACTGGGTGCTCTTCGCGGCCCTGGACGCGCTGATTGCGGAGCACCGCATCCCGGCGATGATTGGCATCTCGATCGCCAACGGTGGGCAGGATGCGCAGGGCAGTGAACGTGGGCTGGAGTATGACACGATGTCGGGGCGATATGCGGAGTTCGTCGAGTCCGAAGTTCTACCCCGGGTGGAAGTCGAAGCTCATGTCCGTCTCACGCATAATCCGGACGAACGGGCCGCCATAGGCGGCAGTTCGGGCGGCGCGGCGGCGTTGGCGATGGCCTGGTATCGCCCGGACCTTTACCACCGCGTCCTCTCTTATTCAGGAACCTTCGTCAACCAGCAGTGGCCATTCAACCCGGCCACCCCTCACGGCGCATGGGAGTTCCACGAGAAGCTGATCCCTGGCAGCCCGCGCAAGCCCATCCGCATTTGGCTGGAGGTAGGCGATCACGACTTGCTGAACCCCAACGCCATGCGCGACGGGATGCACGACTGGGTGTTGGCCAACGAGCGCATGGCCCGCGTGCTGGCTGAAAAGCACTATCACTATCAGTTTGTCTTTGCCGAAGACGCCGGCCATGTCGACCGCGGCGTCCGGCTGGAGACGCTGCCGGAGGCGTTGGAGTATGTCTGGCAGGGTTATGGAGCGTCGGCGACAGAACGAACGACTGCGGCCGGGAGGATGAGACCGTAGCGGCGACAAGGGCTCCTGGAGCGCAGCGGGGGGCGAACAGGACGGAGAGCCGATGCCGATACCCGACTACCAGACCCTCATGCTGCCGCTGCTGAAGATAGCCGGTGACGGCGAGATACACACCAAGCGCGATGCGGTGACCGAACTCGCGGTGCAGTTTGGCCTCACTGAGGCGGAACCAAAGGAACGGCTTCCAAGCGGCAAGCAGGAGATTTTCGACAATCGGGTTGGATGGGCGCGGACCTACACCAAACATGCCCTCCTCATCGAATACGTTCAGCGCGGCCATTTCCGCATCACCGACCGTGGCAAACAGGTGTTGGCGGAGAAGCCCGAGCGAATCGACAACGCCTTTCTTCGCAGGTTCCCTGAGTTTGTTGAATTCCAGAAACGTTCACGAACGGCAGCATCCGAGGAGAGCGAATCCGCTGTGTTGAATGTTGAAGCAGACACCCCCGACGACTTGATGGCGACCGGCTACTTGAATCGGCGGAGGCAGATTGAAGAAGATGCGCTTGAACGGGTCAAGCACTGTTGACCAGAGTTCTTTGAGCGGTTGGTGGTAAAGCTGATCACGGCCATGGGCTATGGCGGCACGTTGGCCGACGCTGGAAAGGCGATTGGCAAGTCAGGCGACGGCGGCGTTGACGGCGTTATCAAGGAAGACAGGCTCGGACTCGAACAGATCTACATTCAGGCGAAGCGATGGGATGACGCGAGTGTTGGCCGTCCTGAGATTCAGAAGTTCGTCGCTGCCCTGCTTGGCAAACGGGCACGGAAGGGGATCTTTCTTACAACCTCTACTTTTACGAAGGACGCCCGCGAGTACGCCAGCAGCCTTGAAACGAAGGTCATTCTCATCGACGGTACGGAATTAGCTTCGTTTATGTTCGATTTCGAGGTCGGCATCTCCACTGAGAGCACCTACGTCGTCAAGCGCGTCGACAACGACTTCTTCGAGGATGATGCTGCCTCACAGTAGGCAACCCCGCGCCTTTACACAGGCCGCTTGGCGTCACCTTTTACCATCACTCAATTCGAGCGAGAGATTGTTGCTTGCTGGTTAAGGTGAGATTGAAATGACCACTCTTAACCGATTTGAGAGCGCAAAGCCTTCCCTAGACTGACTACGGAAATTGTTTTCACAGTTCTCGCAGGTCGATGCGTAGCCAAAGCAAAGCAGAGGCCAGCGGACAACTTCATAGGGAAATGGGGTGTGCAGATGCTTTCAAAAGGTGTTTCCGGTTTTGCCATGTGCTGTTCAACACTTTGTTGCGGCTTTGTATTTACAGGCTGTATGTCATCCAACTCCATGTCAGGCAGCTCTAGCATGATGGGGTCAACTCCGAGCGTTCTGAGTCAACTCACCGCCAAAGCGACGATTGGATCTACAGTCGATCCAGAAAATGGAGATAACAATCCCTATGGCCTTGCCATTGCACCTGCTGCCTCAGGGCCTATCAACGCGGGTGACTTGATTGTTTGTAACTTCAACAACAGTTCAGGAACATCCGGCGCGGGAACGACCATAGAAGATCTCGCGCCCAATGCGGGCTCCATGCCAAAGAGAATCGCACAAAGTTCCAGCCTTGCCGGATGCGACGCTCTGGCCCTGGGCTCTACGGACAACATATGGGTTGCGGCCTATACAGCCAATGACAATCCAATTGTTGAACCTACGGGCACGGTCAAGTCCACTTTGGCCACCAGCTATTCCTGGGATCAGCCATGGGGGCAGATCTTCGCTTCTCCATCCACGACCAGTGGCATCACCGCAGATCCCACTTTTTATGTTTCTCAAGCCGCTAACGGATCGATCGTCGCCGTGCAAATCACGAGCACTGGTTTCGTCTTCAAGCAAATCGTCAGTGGTTTTCCCTCCACGGTTTCAAAACAATATGGCATCCTCGCGCCGGCTGGACTAACCTACGATCCGAACTCGGACACCTTGTACATCATCTCCTCCGACACAGACTCGATCGTGGCGATCTCGAAGGTGTCCACCGTTCCAGCGAATGGAATCACCGTAGCGGCCAGCTCGATGAGCACGAGTTCCGGAGGCTACTACAGCTCGGGGACCTCGACATCCATGAGCTTGACCTTTAGCGGTGCGGCCGCCAGCCAGGCACGGGTAGTCTACTCAGGGATGCCGCTCAACTATCCGATCAGTTCCGCCTTGCTGTACAACGGAGATTTGATTGTAGGCAATACCGGCGATAACAATATGGTGGAGATCAACCCGGCAACAGGCATGGAAGTTGGGGCCATGTCCGTGGATAGCGGCAATGCGGGAGCTATCTTTGGCATCGCTACGGAAGGAACCAGCTTGGCCACGCAGAAGGTCTTCTTCAACGATGACAACTCCAA
>JAKART010000170.1 GCA_021819255.1 Acidobacteriota bacterium | reverse complement strand
CTTGAATTCCTTGGTGAACTGCCTGCGTGACAAACCCATGACTCAATTCTCCATTCGTTGGATTTTGAGTCTTATCCCTTTGTCTCAAAAATGGGGGCAAGTCCAAAATGGCTACTAGGCAGGTTGCAATGGGGACGAACGCTCTTGCTTCCAGCATCGTCCTCGTCTGCCGCAAGCGACCGGAGGATGCACCGATTGCAACCCGCCGCGAGTTCGTGCAGGCGCTAGAGGCTGAACTTACTCCGGCGCTCCGCAATCTGCAGGAAGGCAACATAGCGCCGGTCGATCTGGCGCAAGCGGCCATCGGCCCGGGCATGGCCGTTTACACACGCTACTCCAAGGTGCTGGATGCCGAAGGCAATGCTCTGACCGTCAAGCAGGGGCTCGCACTCATCAATGAGAAGCTGGATGCCGTGCTCGCCGAGCAGGAGGGTGACTTTGGCGCCGACACCCGCTGGGCGCTGGCATGGTTCGAGCAGTCTGGCTTTGCCGAAGGCGATTTTGGAGTGGCTGACGTGCTCGCGCGCGCCAAGAACACCGCCGTCGCCGGCATGGTAGAGGCAGGCATCCTCATCTCGAAGGCCGGCAAGGTACGACTCCTCAAGCCGGAGGAACTGCCCCCCGATTGGTCACCGGAGACGGATACCCGCCCGACCGAATGGGAGATCGTTCACCAACTGATCCGCGCATTGAATACCGGCGGCGAAGTGGGAGCCGCGGAGTTGGTCGCCAAGCTGGGCAGCCATGCCGATACGGCCCGCGAATTGGCCTACCGGCTTTACGTTTTGTGCGAGCGCAAGAAGCGTGCCCAGGAGGCGCTGGCCTACAACGCGCTGGTCCAGAGCTGGCCTGAGATTCAGCGGTTGGCCAGCGAACGTGAGACAAGGCCCGCAGCCGCACAGCAGGCAACCATGTTCAACGAGTAGAGACAAGGGGCAAAAAGATGGCGATTACAAATCATGAACGTGTTGGCAAAGCCCTGGAGTTGCTCAAGAGCGGATTGGCGCCCTTTGTAACCCGCGAGCTGAAGAATCAGCACAAGCAGATGTGGCTCCAGGTGGCGCGCGAGTCCGTTGCCGACACGCAGACCCATTTGTTCAAAGGCAACGCCGAGCCGGAGTGGGATGCGGCCTCGCTGCTATCCATCATGTGGAACCAGTGGAACAATACGTTCCGAATTCCGCTAGGGCCAGCGGAACGTTCGCTCGTGAGCGAACTGCGCGATGTGCGCAACAAGTGGGCCCACCAGAAGCCGTTTTCGAGCGATGACGCCTACCGCGCGCTCGACTCAATCTCCCGCTTGCTTTCGGCTGTCGTGGCTCCGGAGCAGGTGGAAGAACTGGAAAAGATGAAGATGGAACTGCTGCGCGTCCGCTTCGACGAGCAGGTGCGCTCAGAGAAGCGTCGAACGGCTGGTTCCGCAATCGAGAGCCAAAGCGACGCGACCCTGAGGCCGTGGCGAGAAGTCGTCAATCCACACAAGGACGTGCAGAGCGGCAACTACAACCAGGCGGAGTTCGCTGCTGACCTATGGCAGGTCTATCTGGGCGAAGGTTCGGACGAGTACCGCAAGCCGGAGGAGTTCTTCCGCAGAACGTACCTGACCGTCAGCCTGAAGGAGTTGTTGGTGGGCGCTGTGCAGAGGCTGGCCGGCCAGGGTGGCGATCCCGTTGTTCAACTGCAAACCAACTTTGGCGGCGGCAAGACGCACTCGATGCTGGCGCTGTATCACCTCTTCTCCGACGTTCCGGCGCAGGCGCTCTTTGGTATCGACGAGGTGTTGACTACCGCCGGTGTCTCGAAGCCTCCCAAGGTGAACCGGGTGGTACTGGTCGGCAACAAGATTTCGCCGGGCAACCCCGTCACCAAACCGGATGGAACCGTTGTGCGGACCCTGTGGGGAGAACTTGCGTGGCAACTTGGGAACGGCAGGGGAGGCATCAAAGAGGCAAAGAAGGCTTTTGACCGTATCGCCGCCGATGATGCCCACGCGACCAGCCCCGGCGATGTGTTGCGCGAACTGATGAATGAGTATGGGCCGTCGCTGATTCTGATCGACGAATGGGTGGCCTATGCGCGACAGTTGCACGACAACGCAGACTTGCCGGGCGGCAGCTTCGAGACGCACTTTACCTTTGCTCAGGCCTTGACGGAGTCGGCCAAACTTGCCAGGCAGTGCCTGCTGGTCATCAGCTTGCCCGCCTCTGACACGACCGGCTCGCCGCACGCGATTGCGGATGATGTCGAAGTCGGCGGTACGCGCGGCAGGCAGGCACTGGATCGTCTTCGGAATGCCGTGGGCCGCGTGGAGGCGTCATGGCGGCCGGCCAGCGCGGAGGAGGGTTTTGAGATTGTCCGGCGCAGGCTCTTTGAGCCGCTTTCCACCGAGAGCTATGTTGCCCGCGATACCGTCGCTCGGGCATTTGTGGAGATGTACCGGAAGGAAAGATCCGAATTTCCGCCCGAGTGCAGTGAAGGCGACTACGAAAAACGCCTGAAGGCGGCTTATCCGATTCATCCCGAAATATTCGACCGGCTCTATTCGGACTGGTCGTCGCTAATCAAGTTTCAGCGCACGCGCGGCGTGCTGCGCTTGATGGCCGCAGTGATTCATTCGCTGTGGGAACAGGGGGACCGCAGCTCGCTGATCCTGCCCGCGAGCATCCCGATCAGTGACCGCCGTGTACAGTTCGAATTGACCCGGTATCTGTCCGACCAGTGGATGCCCGTCATCGAAAAGGATGTAGACGGGGTGAACTCACTACCGCTGCGCGTGGACGGAGAGGTTGCGAACCTTGGCAAGTATTCCGCTACACGCCGGGTTGCGCGCACGATCTATCTGGGGTCCGCGCCCATCGACAAGGCCGCAAACAAAGGCATAGAGGACAGGCGCATCAAGCTTGGCAGCGTCTTTCGAGGAGAAACCCCTGCGGTGTTCGGTGACGCTCTGCGAAGGCTTGCTTCACGCGCCACGTACCTGTACCAGGACGGCCCGCGCTACTGGTATTCCACCCAGCCCACCGTGACCAAGCTCGCCGAAGACCGTGCGGAGCAGATGAAGCGCGACCAGGACAAGATTCTCGCCGAGCTTGATTCTCGGCTTCGTGGAAATCTCGCGAAGGTGGGCGACTTCTATCGGGTCCATCGGTTGCCCGAGACCAGCGGTGATGTTCCTGACAATCAGGAGGCGAGTCTGGTTGTCCTTGGCATCGACCAGGCGTACAGCAAGGAAGCAAACAGCCCTGCTGAGCTTGCTGCAAAATCGATCTTTGAAGCGCGCGGCAACGCTCCGCGTCTGTACCGTAATTCACTCGTCTTTCTGGCAGCCGACAAGAGCCGCGTTCAGGACCTGGAAGAAGCCATCTGTAAATACCTTGCGTGGGATTCAATCCTGAAGGAGAGTGAGGAGCTTAACCTCACGCAGCATCAGATCACGCAAGCAAGAAATCAAAAGCAGGCCGCCGACGGAGTCGTTCAGGCGAGGCTGCCTGAGGTATACCAATGGCTCATCGTTCCCACGCAGGAAAACCCTCAAGCCGAAGTGTCGTTTCAGGTGCTGAAGTTGAGCGGTTCTGATGGTCTCGCGGAGCGAGCCGGCAAGAAGCTCCGCAATGATGAGCTGCTGGTGTTGAGCCTCGCTCCGACGCGGTTGCGGATGGAGCTGGACCGAGTACCTCTATGGCGCGGCGGTGACCATGTGGCGATTCGGCAGCTTATCGAGGACTTTGCTCGCTACCTGTATTTGCCGCGCCTTCGGGATAGTTCTGTGCTGCTAAAGGCCATCCAATCCGGCTTGGGCTTGCTGACGTGGGAAAGGGATTCGTTCGCGTATGCAGACTCCTTTGATGAGGAAGCTGGCCGATATCGCGGTCTGCGGCAAGGAGCCATCATTCCAATCACCCAGGATGATGGCGGCTTGCTGGTCAGGCCAGAGAGCGCACGCGCTCAGATCGATAAGGAGACGAAGCCAGAGGTTGCTGTTTCGTCTGACAAAGCTGGCGCCAGCGAGACCCGCGACGAGCCCACGGAGGGCGCCGCGCCCCCAGCCGCTGAAGCTCAGCAAAGGCGTCCCAGGCGCTACCACGGTACAGTCCGCCTGGACTCTGCTCGGGTTGGGCGAGACGCGGGAAGAGTCGCGGATGAGGTCCTGAGTCATCTTGTGGGGCTGGTCGGCGCGAGCGTCTCCGTCACCCTTGAGATCGAGGCTGAATTGGCCGCGGACGTTCCGGACCACGTTGTTCGCACGGTGACCGAGAATGGGCGAACGCTAAAATTCCAGCCCGGTAGCGGATTTGAGACGGATGAGTCCGCCCGTTGACCCTCCCGGCGGCTGGCCCTTGAGCCCCACCCCAGCGGCTGGCCCCCGTCGCCCGTCGCACTACCGCTCCCGGCGCGGTTGGCTGGGACCAGCAGCGCCGCGCCGAGGGGATTCTCCACAAAGAGGTGAGGCCTGGATTCTAACCTCTTGAAAGTCCACCAAACTCCAGTCGAAGCTTGCTGCACCGAGTTGCACTGTCGAGCACTCAAGCGCAGTCGAAGACACAAGTTGAGTTTGGTTTGCAATTTGCATCCTGTCTCTCATTAAGGCTTTCACTGCGGCCACAAATGCAGTTTTCCGCCTCCCTTGAGAGGGTTTCCTTGCAGACAACCAGAATCTGGTCGACTGCGGTTACAGTGCAGAATGGAACCTTTTCGTACTGGTGACACAGCGCCATAACTCCGTGACCGCAGCTAGAACGGCGACCTGATGCCATTCTGAGCTGGAACGGTGCGAGTCACCCCAGCAAATCCGGATGCCGAGGTGGTTCAGGCGGGCAAGGCTTTCGAGGTTGTTGGCAGTCTCATAGTCACCGGGCGCAGAAGGCAGGCCGAATGACCTGGCCAGGGCCTGCACAGCGTTCTGGCGGGCCCCTGCCCGGAATCCCACATAGCGAAGAGTCGGACCGTCGAGGTCAAGTTCGTCTACCAACTTGAAGAGCATCTTGCCGTATTCGGCATCATGTGCATCGCTGATGATTACGTAGCGATGAGTTGTCGCGGCGTAGCAGTACCCCGACACAGCGCTACGCACCAGATATGGCTGGCGTCGGGCCACAGTCATCAGTTTCCGCGCGAGCGATACAGATCTTTCCCATGCTTTCTTCGAGAGGTGAAGCGGTGGAAGGGCAGTAGTTAAGCTCGGGTTGAGGGGTGGTACGAACCAGCGGGCTAACTGGGCATCGGATGGATTGCCCGATTTGTTCATCAACGCGCATCGAGGCTGTTCAGAGCCGGCTGGTTGCTCTCGTTCCGCAGATTCGGTCGTGATCCTTTCCAGACGACTCCGGATGTAGGCGCACATCGTCTCTGGAATTTCGAAGGAGTCAGTCGCTTCACCGGTGCTGAACGTCCGGAAGATGTAGCCGCCATACAACTGGAACCATTCGGCGCAGTTCATTACGGCACCATTCAGCGGAGTGATGCTTTCCGCTGGAGACCAGTATTCCCGATAGAGCGCTAGGTTGCTGGGACGTCCTTCCTTCGCCGAAATTCTTCTCGAATTCATATTGTTGCTACCGTCCATGAGGATCCTCTGCTACAGGGCTCACGCCGAGAACTGTCCGCAGGAACACCTGGAGCAGGATTGACCGACGTGCCATCCTGACAAAATCTCAATACTCTCTCTTGCGGGCCATTTCGTCTGTCCTCCTTGGAAGCGTCGTTTCTCAGCAACATCCAAAGGAATCCGGCCGGTGGTTCGCTTTCGCTCCCCTCTTAACCGTTTCTATAGCCGTTCAGGGACGAAATCCGCTGGGATAGTCGCAAGTCCTTTTTACGCGTAGGTCATGTGAGCGAAGCAGGCCAGCAGGGCATCAGTCTGCTCGCCGCCATGGAGGTGATCGGCCAACCGACGATGGCGATTGACAACCGTTCCTTGCGCAGTCAACTTGCCCGGG
>JAKART010000169.1 GCA_021819255.1 Acidobacteriota bacterium | reverse complement strand
CGGAGTAGTAGCCATCGCCGGCCGCCTGCGTTGTGGAGGCAGAGTTGATGAAGTTCGAGGATGGTCCCCCGGAGAGAACCTCAGCGATGCCCTGGCCGTGACCATCGTTGAGAATGACGGGGGCGCTCGATTGGGTCAGGCAGGCTACCTGGTCCTCCACCGGCTGTTGAAAGCAGCCCGCGTCCGGCCGCAGGTCCAGCGTAGCCGCAAGCCTGGCAGAGCGTTTCTGGATGGTCTTGGAGGCGGCATCCGTCACGCTCTGCATGGCGGATAGATAGCGCTGAATGCGTTGTTCCTCGAAGGAGGCTTCGTTGAGGTCAGCGTCGGCGCGGATAAAGGTTCCGGGGTTGCCCCGTACGGCGGAGCGAAGCGTCTTGAAGTCGCCGCCGGTCTTTGGAGCGATGAAGAGCAGCGCCTGCTCGGCGCCCTGAGGCACCACCACGGTTGTGCCTTCCACAACGGCCTTCCGATCCCAGGTGTCAATGGCCGTAAACCACTTTCCCGGGGGCTCGTTGGTGGTGCCGCGCAAGAAGGCAATCACCAGCAGGAGATGGTTGGACTGGGTACGCGGGAGGTCGGCCTTCACCCAAAGACGATCCCCGGGCCGCAGATCGGGAACCTCCGCGATGGGCAGCGTCATGCCTCCGCGGGTCACTCGAACCTCGACCCTGGGACCGACGAGGTCAAAGCGAGCGCCGGCATGCAGCGCCGGGGTGAAAAGCAGCGTCGCAAGCAAGAAGGCCGAGGCTCGATAGGCGTTCATCTACTCCAGATTAGACGTCTGGCGGTCTTTACGGGGTTGTGAAATCCCGATCCGCACAGACAGATTCTTGATTCGGAGACAGATCCCTGCTTCGGGGACAGATCCCTGATTCCAGGATGCTTGCGACGCAGAGCCCCGGCCGGGAAGAAGCCCCGGCGCGATCAGCTCCAGCGGAGATGCAGAAGAAACTCGCGGTTGCCTTCCATGCCCAGGATGGGCGAGTCCATGGCGGCCATCACCTCTCCACCCAGGCTTCGGGCGGCGCTCGCTACCCGCTCCACGGCGAGTTCGTGCGCGGCGGGATCACGAACGATGCCGCCTTTGCTGACGTACTGGCGGCCGGCTTCAAACTGCGGCTTCACCAGCAGCACAGCCTGGCCCTGCCAGACCTTTCCGGCGCTGGCCAGGGCCGCCGTCACCGCGGGCAACACCAGCGTGGCGGAGATAAAGCTGACATCCATGGCAAAGAAGCGGATGGGCAGGGGTGAGAGCGGAACAAGCTCACCGGGAGCCAGCAGGCGAGCGTTGCAGCGCTCCCGGAGCGTGACGCGCGGATCGCTGCGAAGCTTGTGGTGAATCTGGCCGTAGCCTGTATCGATGGCCAGAACGCCGGCGGCGCCGTGCTGCAGCAGGCAGTCGGTAAAGCCGCCGGTGGAGGCTCCGATGTCGGCGACGGCGAGGCCTTCGACCGAAATCCGCCAACGATGGAGAGCGGCTTCCAGTTTGAGGCCGCCACGCGAGACGTAGCGCAGATCCTCCCCCAGGAGGCGGATGGAGGCATCCTTGGCCACCGAGGTTCCGGGCTTATCCACGCGTTGTTCTTCCACCAGAACCCGGCCGGCCAGAATCATCGCCTGGGCGCGCTCGCGGGAGGCGGCCAGAGAGCGATCGACCATGAGTTTGTCGAGGCGAAGCTTCATGATTCTCGTGCGGGTTTATGCCCGTTCAGCCGCTTGCCGCCGCGCAGCCGGCCTCCCGATTCTCGGCCGGCCATCGGCGCAGGGCCGGGGGAGAGTTGCTCCCACTGTCAGCATAACGGAGGACCGGGAGTCATGCGTTCCAGGGAGTTATGCGTTCCAGGGAGTCATGCGTTCCAGGGATAGAACTGACGATGGAGCGCAGATGATGGCCGGGATGAAGCCGGCACGATCTGCAGGGGACGGCATGAACGAATGGCGGCCAATATCGATCGCTTCTTCATCGGCGTAGCGAGAAAGCAGATGGCGCTGGGAACAAAACCGGCGGAGCTGAGCCGTGAGGGCCGCCCTCCAGGCTGGTTTTCCAGACCGAAGAATCGCTCCAGGAGAGCCTGGCGAGCGTCTGGCTTGGGCCGGCGATTCCGGGGTGGAGGCAGACCTCGAAGCGGAAAGAGGAAACGCGTTGGGCAGGAACCGAAGGTGTAAACCCTCTTCTCCGGGCAAGGGAATGACGTACACTGGGCTCGCAGGCTACAGTTCCGTCGGAGGACACGACTCTCGGAAGGCTGAGCAATCCAGGCACAGAGTTCCCGGGATGAGGCGGAAGGGCACGAATTCCGCCTACGATACTTGGCAGTTCCCTGCTTCCGCATCCCCGGAGGCAATCCATTCGAGCGAGCGAGTGCGTTCTATGAACCATGATTTGGATGAATCAAAGACGGTGGCGCAACCGGAACCGGAGGACGATGGCGCATTGCTGGCGCGGGTGCAGCGGGGCGATGAGCGCGCCATGGCTGTGCTCTTCGACCGGTACTCGAAGATCGTCTATTCGGTGGGGCTGCGGGTGCTGCGGGATCATGCATTGGCTGAGGATGTGATGCAAGAGATCTTTATGCAGATATGGAGAATCCCGCAGAGCTTCTCGCCCAGCAAGGGAGATCTGGGTGGCTGGCTGGCGCTGCTGGCGCGCAACCGTTCCATCGACCGGCTGCGCCGGCGGCGGCCCAGCGAGCCGATCCAGGAGTTGACCCTGGCCTCGGCATGGAATCTGGGCAACGACGCCGAACGGTCCCTGCTGATGCAGCGCGCCAGGGCAGCCGTCAAGCTGTTGCCCATCGAACAAAGAAAGACGCTGGAGATGGCCTTCTTCGACGGGCTGACGCACAACGAAATTACGGAGATGACCGGAGATTCCGTGGGAACGGTGAAGAACCGCATGCGCAGCGCGCTGCTCACCCTGAGAAAGGGACTGCCGGCATGAATGAAGCCAATCACTTGACCGCGGATAATCTCTATCTCTTTGCCCTGCAGTTCCTGCAGGAACCTGAGATGCGCCATGCTGCAACCCACTTGAAAGAGTGCGCCGTATGCCGCGCCCAGTTGGGGGAGGTTCAGGGAGAGCTGGTGGCCT
This sequence comes from Acidobacteriota bacterium, assembly GCA_021819255.1. GTDB lineage: Bacteria > Acidobacteriota > Terriglobia > Terriglobales > Acidobacteriaceae > Granulicella. The sequence goes on along the minus strand of JAKART010000169.1, from coordinate 2,846 downwards.
ACGCCCTGACCGCGGAGGTACAGACGCCCCCTTCGCAGGCTCGAGAGCGGCTGCTGCGGCAGGTGGCGGAAGAGCAGAAGCAGATCCCTGCGGATCCGGTGGAGGAGCAGCGGGAGCCATTGCTCTACCCGCGCAACAGCCGAATGTATCTGATCGATGCGCCCGAGGACAAGGAGCCGCGCCGAGCTGCGCCGCTGCTGGCATGGTTGGGATGGGGCGTGGTGGCTTGTCTGGCCGTGATCACCGGGATGCAGGTGGACCAGCGGCAGATGGTGCAGCAGGATCTGGATGTGGCCATGGCGCAGTTGAGCCAAAGTCAGCAGCAGAACGGGCGCGCCGAACAGGTGTTGCAAACCTTGCGCGATCCTTCCGCCATGCAGGTGGCGATGCACCTGCCCTTGAGCGCCGCCGCGCCACCCAAGCTCGACCCCGAGGCTCACGTCATCTATCTGGCCCGGACCGGAGCGCTGCTGTTTTTGGCCGATCACCTTGATCCGCTGCAGAATGGAACAACCTATGAGCTGTGGCTGCTTCCGGCGCGGGCCGGGCAGCCGGCCATCTCCGCCGGGCTGTTCAAGCCTGATTCCAATGGCAACGCCCTGGTGGTGCTGCCGCCCTTGCCCAAAGGGGTGGTGGCCAAAGGCTTCGGAGTCACCGTAGAAAAAGATGGCGGGTCGCAGACGCCCACCGCGCCCATCATTCTGGCGGGGATGTAGTTCAGCACGCGTGGGAGACGCACGCAAAAGAGCCCGCGGGAGACAGGCTCTTGGCCGCGCTGCCGATCTGCGGGAAGAGTCTTACCCGTCAGCAAGAGTCTTACCCGTCATACCGGCAGAACTCGAAGGCTGGACCTGTCTGGTAACAGGGCATGAGGAAGATCATACCCTTGCGAAAGACGCGCGGAGTCCTGAATTCTCCAGTGCTTCAACAATTTTTCAGTGCTTCAACCACTCGACCATTTTCCCTGAGGGTGTAAGCAAGGGGAGCGACTCCTGTGGGCGTTTTCCTCAATGAAAACGCCACTGAACGCCCGCTTCCGTACACCCATCATCAGGGAAAATGGTCTAGGGCGAGCTCACCCGAACCCCATACGGAATGCCGTTCCCCTGCAGCGGAATGTGGGTCTGCACCTGGTTGGTGTCAGTGTAGATGATGCTCATGTACTGGCTATCCGAAGAGGTAACATACACCTTGCCGGTGGGCAGGCCGCCGGTGGCGGCGACCGCGTTTGGATGGCCAAAGATATAGTTGGCGGTGCCGTTGGCCAGCAGCGTGGCGGCTGAACCGGAGATGCCGCAGATGGTGGTGGTTACGGTATTGGTCTGCAAATTAATCACCGTCACGGAGCCCTCACCGGCGCCACAGGTTCCCGTGCTGTCCAACTGGTTCACCACATAAGCGGCGGGGCTGTTTCCTTCGAAGCCTTGCAGGACGGAGACCACGGAGGCGCCTATGCCGACAGGAACCGTGGCGATGACATCTCCAAAGCCGACGCCATCCTCGGGATTGACCGGGTTGCAGTTCGGATTGGTGGGCTGCGCCGTGGCGTTACACAGTGGAATACTGATGACACTCACGCTGCCGGCGGTAAGCTGCTCCCAGTTGGCCGTGTCGGTGGGCAGGCTCCCACTGAATCCGCTGTTCAGCGCCATGTAATAGTTGGTCTTCCCGCCCACCGTGTAAGTGACGATCTGATTCTTCTGATAGGTGGTGGTTGTGCTGTAGGCGCCCTGGTAGTCTTGCGCCGCGGAGATATTCGCGCCATTGCCGGCATTCAGCACCACCAGCTCATTGGCCACCGTGTTCACATCGGCCCACACCGGGTTGCTGCCAACGGTGATGCTGGGCTTGTCCACATCGAGCTCGTTGCTGGGAACGTTCAGCACGGAGACCGTTCCAGAACCCTCATTCATGATGAAGGCTCGGTCGGTGTTGGTGGTCATCACCCCATAAACCGGATCGATGCCGACCGGAATCTGCGCGGAGTCCGAGAGCGTAGTGGTGGAAACCGTCTCGATGGAATCTACCTGGCCGTTGGTTCCCGGGGAGTTCTGGCTGATGGCATAGACGCGCGGGGCGTCGGTGGTCCCGACCACGTAATAGGGATTGCTGCCTCCAGCCTCGATATCCACCGTGTCATAGAGGGCAGCCGTAGAGGCGTTGACGGCGGCAATGCTGTTCAGGCCACCTTGTGAGATGAAGATGGTCGAAAGACCGCTGGCCGGGGTGAAGGCCGACATGGACACCGGCTGGGACTCCACAGGGAGGGAGGTAAAGACAATATCGCTGGTCAGCAGCGTGGAGGGGTTGGCCAGGGAAAAGGTGCTCAACGAACCGTCCAGATTGGTGACATAGCCCTGGCTGCCATTGACATTGATCACAAAATAATTCGGGTTGGTGACAAGATTCGGCGTCGCCAGCAGCGTGTCGCCGGAGAAGTCCACAATGGTGGCCAGCGACTGCTCGCCGCTGATCGTGGGTATCGAGACGGCGACCGCGTATTTGGTAAGCTGTCCGGCGGGACCAACGGGGTTGATGGCCTGAACCACAGGACGATAGTTGTCGCCACAGCCGGCGGTTGCCATCAGAATGGAGAGGCTGGCAATGCCCGCAAGGCTGACGCGGCCCGCAAGGCTGACGCGGCCCGCAAGGCTGACGCGGCGCGCAAGGCTCGCCCGGCATCCGAAGCCGGGGCGGCAAAGACGATTCCCAAGCCGATGGATAAAGATGGAATGCGACATTCTGAACAAACAGTACTCCCCCAAAAAGGCCGCTTTAAGCCAAGCCAGGGGCGGAACCCGGGCGCTCCCAAACCCGGATGCTTCCGATCCGGACTTTCCTGGCTG